>CAXMLT010000695.1:0-5130 GCA_964194245.1 uncultured Hyphomicrobium sp. | reverse complement strand
CCCGCCGTCAAGGTCGACCGCGCGCAGCTCTGGCTCGCGCTGGAGGAGGTTCGCGATCCGGGCAACCTTGGCACCATCCTGCGCACAGCGGATGCGGTCGGCGCCAGCGGGATCGTCCTGATCGGTCAGAGCTGCGACCCCTATTCGCGCGAGTGCGTGCGCGCGACGATGGGTTCGATCTTCGCCGTGCCCCTCATCCGCATGACGCAAGAGGCATTCCTGTCCTGGCGTGCGGGCTGGCCAGGCGACGTGGTCGGAACCACGCTCGAAGCGCACGAGGATTTCCGCAGCGTGCGCTATCGCGCGCCGGCGCTGCTCGTCATGGGCAGCGAGGGGCCAGGGCTGTCGGAGCCAGTCGCAAAGGCCTGTACGCGGCTCGTCAAGATCCCCATGGCGGGGCGCCTCGACTCGCTCAATCTCGCCGTCGCCACGGCGTTGATGCTCTACCAGATCCGCGGCCCCGAGCTGAAGCTCTAGCGATGCGCATCGAATACCACCGGACACTGATCGCCGACCGCGTGCGCAACGAGGCCTTCGGGCGCGCGCTCGCCGCCGTCATCCGTCGCGGCGAGACGACGGTCGCCGACATCGGCGCCGGCACGGGGCTGCTGTCGCTGATGGCGGCGCGGCTTGGCGCGCGCGAGGTGTACCTCTACGAGGCGGCCGAGGTCGCAGGCGTCGCCGGCAAGGCGCTGAAAGCCAATCGCGTGAAGAACGCACATCTGATGCCCTGCCACTCGACCGAGATGGTCGATCCGCCGAAAGTCGAAGTCGTCGTGTCGGAGACGCTCGGCAACTATCCCTTCGAGGAGCACATCATCGAGACGTTGAACGACGCGCGCGCCCGCTTCCTCAAGCCCGGCGGCGTCATCATTCCGCGACGCATCGAGCAGTTTGTCGCGCCCGTCGTCAGCGAGCGCATCCACGCCGAGCTTAGCGCATGGGACGAGACCGGTTTCGACCTCGCGGCGGCGAAGACGATGAGCCTGAATAATATCTACGTGCGCACGCTGGCGCCGAAGGAGCTGCTCGACGGCGGAGCGAGCGCGAAAGTCTGGGACACGGTCGACTTCGCCAAGGAGAACCGCTCTACGCGCAAGGGCGAGGCATCCTGGAAGCTCGCGTCGCCCGTCACCGTCTATGGCTTCGCCACCTGGTGGTGTGCCGAGCTCACGCCCGGCATCGTGCTGTCGACCGCGCCGGGGCAGGCGCGCACGCACTGGGAGCAGCTCTATTTCCCGCTTCTGTCGCCGCTCGCCGCCGAGGCGGGCGAGACGGTCGCGGTCTCCTTGCGCTCGCGCACGTCGCAGGAGGGAGGCACGCATATCGCCTGGACGGCAACGCGCCTCGACGGCCAGGGCCGCTCGCAGGAGCGCCAGGCGCTCGACCTCGAAAAGGGGTTCCTGCCGTAAGAGCCTGCGCACTCTAGCGCGGGAGCATCAGCATGGCCGCCATGACGATGCTGCCGCCGATGACGAGCGTCGCAACCCAGGCGATTGCATTGTTCAGGCGCGCGCGGCTGCGCTCGCGCCGCGCCTTTCCGAGCCATTCGGCTGACGGCGGCGTCGAGAAGCCGGTGTCCGGATCATCGGCAATGAGGTCCTGCATTGCGGCCGACATGGCCGACGGCGCTGCGGCCTCGGGAACCGGCGGCGGCGTCCCGGCAGCAGGCGCGGGCGAATCACGGTCCGTCCCCGACTCCGCCAGCTCGCCAATCGAACCCTGGATGCGCGCGAGCCGGCTCATGAGCGGCGGCTGCATCGCCTTGGCGATCTCCTGCGCGAGTGCGCGCTCCGATTCGGGGACCGTGTCCTTGCGTTCGGCTTGGGCGGCCATGGCAGCGCTCATCCCTCGTGGCTCGGGTTGGGGTGCGAATACGCCACTCAACTTGGGCTGGGGACCGACTGGAAACGCGACGCTGACGCGTGGAACCGGCGGGGACGCAACTGGAGCGGCGAAAATACGCATGACCCACCTCTCCGACGACGAGGCCGCGCTTTCCCTCACAAGAACGGCCGCGAATGCACTGGCGACCGAAGCGCCCAGACTCTAAACGAGCGTCTATAAAAGCCTATAGTGATGACCATAGCGTGGCAACGATGTCCACGCCGGGAGGATTAGGGGGCGCATTCCATGCTCGTGCTGGTAATCGGTTTGGTGATCTTCTTCGCGATCCATCTCGTGCCCTCCAACGCAGCGATGCGCGATGGGCTCGTCGCCCGCTTCGGCCTCACCGGCTACAAGGCGATCTTCGGCATCGTCTCGCTCATCGGCTTCGCGCTAATCGTGGTCGGGTTTGCGAAGCTGCAGATGCACCCGGGCAAGAACCCGCAGCTCTGGGTGCCGCCGCTGTGGACGCGGCACCTAGCCGTCGGCCTAATGTGGCCGGCGATCATCGCGCTCGTTGCGGCGTACGTGCCCTCGCGCATCCACACGATGCTGAAGCATCCGATGTTGGTCGCCATCAAGATCTGGGCGCTCGCGCATCTTCTCGCCAACGGCGATCTCGGCGCGCTCGTGCTGTTCGGCAGCTTCCTCGCGTTTGCCGTCTATGACCGCATCTCGGTCAAGAAGCGCCACGCGCTGGGGCCCATCGGGGCTAAGACGGGCCCCTGGTACAACGACTTCATCGTGCTGGGCGTGGGCACGGCGCTCTATCTCGTGATCCTGTTGTGGGCGCATCAGCTCGTCATCGGCGTCTCGCCGCTCGGATGAGCGGGCAGGCGACAGGGCGCCTGATCTGTATCGCGCATCGGCCGGCGCATCGCGCGCCCATGCAGACCGTCGAGAGTGCGCTGATCGCGGAAGGCGGCGGCGTCGAGGGCGATCACAAGGGCAAGAAGTTTCCGCGCCGCGGCGTTACCATTCTCGCACGCGAAGCCTGGGAGGCCGCGCTCGCCGACCTCGCCGAGACGGGCGACGCGGCAGAAGTGCACTGGACCGCGCGGCGGGCAAACCTCCTCGTCGAGGGTGTGGAGTTGCCGCGCGCGCTCGGCGGCATCGTGAGGGTCGGCGCGGTGCTGCTCGAGGTCACCTACCCGACGACGCCTTGCAAGCGCATGGACGAAGCCCGTGCCGGGCTCATGCGCGCGCTCTACCCGGAATGGCGCGGGGGCGTTACCTGCCGCGTGATCGAGGGCGGGCGCGTCGCGATCGGCGACCCGGTCGCGGTGCTCGTCTCGCCGCCCGAGCGCACGATCCGCCTGCCGGGCTGAGCCGGAGGCTGCGCGCGAAACAAAAAGGGTGCAACGGCCAGGCCGTTGCACCCTTGATATTGAGCGTCACCGCGATCAGTCGGGGCTGCGGCCGCCTTCGTACTCGACCGGCGCCGCCGTGCTGCTGCGCCACGGCTCGATGATGAAGTCGGTGCGCTTGCTCGTCTCGCGGCTGAGGCCGTAGTCGGTGATGATGAACGACGAGCCCGGCTTCAGCAGCTCGGCGAGGCGCTGCTGCGTGTCCGCCGGTATTTCGACGCGCTCGAGCGCGTTGGCGGGATCGGCGTCGTCGCCAGCAGGCGCAACGTAGGTCTCGTCCTCATGGCGGTTGCGGCGGCGATAGAAATTCTCGCCTTTGGGCGTCGTATTCACGGTCACCACGTTCCAGCGCATGCCTTTCTCGCCGGGCGTATAGCCGACCGCTGTGAAGACGTGCGTGCCGAGCGGCTGGTTCGGATTCTTGATGGTGACGGGAACGTCGATCACGGGATCGCCCATGCCGAGCTTGACCTGCAGTCGACCGGTCTTGCGGCTGATGAAGATCGAGACCGGGTTGTCTTTGCGCTGGTCGATGGCGTTGGCGGAGGCGAGCGCGGCTCTGGCGTCGACGATCGCCTTGTCCGCAGCTTTGGCGGCCTCGGCGGCGGTCTTGGCGACCTTGTCGGCAGCGGCAGCGTCAGCGACGGCCTTGTCGACGACCGGGGCCTGATCGGCCGCGGCCTTCTTCGCCACCGCAATCGCGTCGGCGAGATCGAGCGTCTTCGTCTCCTCGGCGACCTCGTCGGCGGACTGCTTGTAGAGGTCTTCCTTGGTGAGTGTATTCACGTCGACCTTCACCAGGTTGGCGGTGAAGTCCTTGAACTTGTCGGCGGCGTTGGCGGCTTCGCGGACGGCCTTGTCGGCGGCATCCTTGAGCCGGCTCTGCTCGGCGCGGGCCTTGCCGATCGTATCCCTTGCGGCGCGCGCGGCGTCAGCCATCGCCTTTGCATTCGCGACCGCAGCCGTCTTTGCATTCTCCGCGTCCGTGATGGCGGCCGAAAGCTGGATCTTCTCTGCGGCGCGGGCCGCCGCCGCCGCGGCACGGTTGCGCGGCTTGTCTGTCGCCTCGGCGGCCGTTGCCTGCGTGACGCCGATCACGGAGGGGAAGTCATTCGTCGTGGCGGACGCGGTTTCGGCGGTGGCGACGCGGGCCGGCGTGTCGTTACTCGCCTGCTCGTCGGGCGGCAGCGGCGCAATCAAGTGCGGGCTCGAGAACTCGGCAGGGGTGAGATCGTCCTGGGTGATGATGACGCGCGCGCCGACATCGGTGATGCCGAACAGGTTGCGCGCGAAGGCGGCCGGAAGGCGGATGCAGCCGTGCGAGGCGGGATAGCCTGGGACCACGCCCTGGTGCATGGCGACGCCCGAGTTGGTGACGCGCTGCATGAACGGCATGGGCGCGCCGCCGTACAGGTTCGAGTAGTGGTAGCGGTTCTTCTCGAGGATGGAGAAGACGCCGGTCGGAGAATCGTGGCCGGGCATGCCGCTGGAGATGGGAGAGGTCGCGATCTTCTGCGTGCCGTCATAAATCGACACGGTCTGCTTGCCGATGGAGATGACGATCACCAAAGGACCTGTCGGCTTCGGCAGCGTAGAGACGATTTTCTCGCCGTCGTCCTCGACGTTGCGCGGAATGCGGCGCACGCGTCGCGGGTGGTCGTCCCATTGCGAGTTGCCCCATCCGCCGCCGCCGCCGCCCCAGGGGAAAAACTGCGCTTCAGCGCCGCTGAATGTGCCGGAGCCGAAAAGTGCCGCAGCAACCAGCGCTGAGGTGGAGAGATGTTTTTTCAGGGAGCCCAGCCCCGATTTACTGAAGGTTTGCAAGAAAGCACCGCCCAAGCTGAGAGTGTGTCTGAACCTGTCTCTTATACACATC
>CAXMLT010000694.1:0-5165 GCA_964194245.1 uncultured Hyphomicrobium sp. | reverse complement strand
GATATCGGAGAGGCCCGCGGGACGCTGCCTTTTCTCTTCAAGTTCGTGGCAACCGCGGCCCTTCTTATTCCCGCTGCTCTACTCACCGCTCACCTCGCGAGACCTGACGCCACACCAGGGTTGTGGGGATGGGCCTTGTTGATCGCACCGCTATTGCTTGTCGCCGGCGTAAGCGCCGAGCTGGTAGCCTCGCCGATTAATGTCTGGACGGCAAAGCTCATTGGCACAAACGCGGTCGCCTGCGTGACGCTAATTGTGCTGCTCTCGACTTTGCCGTTCGCCGCGCTTTTTTTTGCGCTGTCGCAGGGAGCACCCGCGGAGCCGGGGCTTGCGGGCGCGGTTGCCGGAATCGCAGCTGGAGCGCTCGCGGCGACGCTTTATGCCATGCATTGTACGGACGATAGTCCGCTCTTCGTCGCGACCTGGTACACCATTGGGATTGGCATAATGGCGCTCGCCGGAAATGTACTAGGTGAACGCCTGCTGCGGTGGTGAGACGTCGCGGCCTGTTGCGCTGAAGTCAGCTTCGCGTTGAAGGCTAGCGCGCCAACATCATCACGGCTTCCGCGATGGCCAACAGTGTCAGTTCGACGCCGCAGTTTTTCCCTCTCATCGGCACTGTAAAGCGCGAACACACGTTCAGCTTACGGAAGATCCTGCCGATAATATGAGGTCTCAGCACTCGTCAGACTTGGCACAGTCGAGCCTCGGGTTTGGCTGCCACGATCTATTCCAAGATTCCAGTTGCGCGCCTTGAACGAAGGGGGCCATAGCGGCACGCTATCGAATCCGAAGGAGCTCGATATTTCAGATCATTCCCGCGGGGAGGCATAACAGGCGTCGGAAGCGCTGGCTTACCCCCGGCCCTATCCTAGAAGTTGAAACGCTATTGCAAACCTCGAACCCAGGAGAAAGACCATGAAGACCATCATCCTCGCCACGCTGCTCGCTGTTTCCGCTATTGCCACTGGCGCTCCGGCTTTCGCCGACAGCTCCCTGACCGTGCACGGCGTATTCGGCGGCAACAGCTACGGCCGCTAATCCGCGCCTCACAGAGCAAGCAGCGGCCGTGGGCAGCCTCCACCTGCGGCCGCTTCTTTTTTTCAGACCGTGCCATGAAAAGGTTGAGCGACATCGTCACCGTGAGCCTTGGCGCTGCCGCGCTGGTGACGCTCGTGTACGCCAAGGACCGGCCGACCCCGACACCGGGGGTTCGCACTGCAATTCAGCTTATCGGCTACAAGACGCAAGCGCCTTATCCCAACGCCCGGCGGGTTCGCGCGCCCAGGTCAGCGCCCCTCGTGGTAGGCTCCCGCGAATGAGCCTAGCGGAAAACCAGAGGTTTTCGATGGTGGCGCCTTATCCTGACGTGCTCCAAGATGCCTTCAGGCAAGCGCGCGATGCGGACGCGTAGCTGAATGAGCGCTTGGAGCACTTCGCCGAAGCGGTTCGTTCCTTCAGCGCTTCCTTCGCTGACGCAGTCGACCGCCTAAATTGCCAGATTGAGGCAGCACGGCACAGGCCTGAGCGTGCCTGTTCCCGGAGATGCAATGCCGCCCTTCGTCCTCACGGACGATGATGGGCACACTGGTGCCCCTACTGCGGTATCAATTACCTGGTGACCCTTGATGAAGTTCTGAGTCGAGGACCTGCAGCCCTCGCCTTTCACCGCGGTCACTACGAGTGCGCTTGCGGCTGCGCATATTAAAGCTCGGGCTAGCGGCGGCCAGATTGTTGCAATAACGCCAGAGCGCCAGCGCTTCACAATTGATCTCAAGTCCGATGCTGCAGCGCCATTCCCGATCTTGACCGACCTCGACAATGCCTATGCCCTTTCACTGAACCTGGCCTTCTCCGTCGGTGACGAGATGAAGAGGTTGCTTGAACGCTTTGGACTAGATCTTTCGAGCTACCAGGGCAATGACGCCTGGATGCTACCGATACCAGCAACATTCGTGGTCGGTACCGATGGCCGAGTAACGGCGCGCTTTGTTGACCCCGACTACCGCCGACGCATGCCCATCGAGGATCTTCTCGAGGCATTGCGGAGTTTTATCTAGTACGTGCCGAAGAGATCTTGTCGGCGATCTTGAGTCCAGCAAGTTGCCGCATGACCCCCCAAAGCCCGTCGATCGGAGGCTTCTAACCGGAAATGCGAAATCATCTTAAGGATGGGGCAAAAGGGGTTGGCGAAACCCGCACAGCCCTCTACGAAATTCTCCGAGCGGGCCCCCCTGAGGGAGCCCGCCTATTAAGAGCAACAGAACTTCTTACTTCTTGCCCATGTCGGCGAGAATGCCGTCCCACACGCCGTGAGGCGAGAGGGCGTCGCCGGCCATGCATGCGTCGTACGCGCCAAGCCCCTTGCGGATGTACCCCGCGAGCTCATCACCGCTCATGTTGCTGAAGTGGGAAGACATCTTTGTAAGGAAGTCCTTGTAGCCACCGTTGCAGTCTTCCTTCGCGAAGGCAGGGGTGACGCCGGCGAGCAGGGCGGCGGCGAGCGCGGCAATTGCGATTCTCTTCATGGTGAGTCTCCTTGAGTTGAAACAGGGGTTCTCCGCATCTTCGGTCGCGTTCTGAGGCGACGTTGTCTGCGTGCAAGTGGACGCTATCGACGCCCGGGCTCGAACTGAAATATCGTTTGGGTCGGGATTCGATAGCGGGAAGCTATCGAGAGATTTTTAACGCCACTGAAGAAGGGATCATCACGGTGTAAAAAATGGGGATCTGAGGCGAAGCCGCAAAAATTGCCAAAAGCGCCGTCCGCGCCGCGCAATAGCTTAATGGAAGACGCGTCTTTCAGCCCGCGTCAGGCGGCCGTTGCGCGCGGCTCGAGCCGAAGCGTGAGCGCAGCGGCGGCAGCGAGGGCGAGACCTATTCCCGCGACGCACGCCGGCCAGCCGAACTGATCGAAGACGACGCCGAGGATGGCGCTCCCCGTCAGTCCACCCATGAAGTAGGAGGCGAGATAAATCCCGCTCGCCGATCCGCGATCGATCGTCGCCGCGCGGCTAATAAAGCCGGTTGCCGCTGCCTGCGCGAAGAACGTCCCGGCGCCGACCAGCACCATGCCCATCAGCACCGCCGTGAGATTCGGCAGCACCAGCAGCGGCAAGCCGATCCCAGCGACGACCAGGCCGCCCCAGATCGTCTTTTGCGTCCCAAACATGCGCACGGCGTGGCCCGCCATCGGCGTCGTAATGATGGAGGGGAGGAACACCAGATAGATGAAGCCGAGCTCCATCATGCCAACGATGAGCGGCGGACGCGTCAGGACGAAGTTGACGTAGGTGAAGGTGCCGATGAAGGCAAACAGGATGCAGAAGCCGATGCCGAAGTCGGCGCGCAGCCGCGGGTTGCGGCAGTGTTCGCGCCAGGCGGCCATCGGCGGCGCCGCGACGATCGTAGCCGGCTTCATGCGCGGCACCTTGTCGACAGTGAAATAAACGAGAGCCGCGCCCAGTAGATTGAGGAGCGCAAACACATAGAAGTTCACGGCAAGGCCGGCAATGTTGACGACCTCCGCCGCGATGAAGCGGCCGATGAGGTTGCTCGCGACATTTCCGGTGATGTAGGCGGCGAAGGCCCCGGCGGTATCCGTTTCCGTGCAGCGCTCCCCGAGGTAGGCAAGCGTCAGACTAAAGGCCGTTGCCATGAACAGCCCCTGCGTCACGCGCAGTGCAGCGAAGAGCGCGAGATTAGGAGCAAATGCCAGCAGCGTCGTTGGGATCGACAGTAGGCACAGGCTGATGAAAATGCCGAAGCGCCGCTCGATGCGCTGGCTGTAGAAGGCCATGGCGAGGCCCGCCGCCGCCATACCGAAGGTGCTGGAGTTGACTGCTAAGCCCATCGCCGCCGGGGACACGCCGTAGTGCTTGGTAAGCGAGGGAAGGATCGCCTGGGTAGCGAAGAGATCGACCAGCGTAAAAAACGCGGTCAGCGCGATGACGAGCGATCGTCCAAAGGCGGCGCTGCGTGACCGCTGCATGAGGACCTCTGCGCTGATCTGGTCCACCATCGCTCTCCAGGCCTTAACACCGCAGGACGGCAGGGCACCTCGCCCATTGGACTCGTGCGCCGCGCTTTCGCTGAGGTGATGGCAGTCCTACATGCCCTTCTCGTTCGGATCCTTGGCGATGTCGGCCGAGATCAACGTCACAGGCTCCTTCGTCATATTCTTCCACCAATGCGACAGGCCGGCCTGCTCGATCGACAGGTCGCCGGCATCGTGCTGGATCGGCACCGAGCAATGGCTCGAATACTCTATGATGGTGCCGGAGATGACGTAGATCAGCGCCGGACGGTCCTCGTGGCTGTGCCACGCAACCTCGCCGCCCGGCTCGATGACGAGGCGACGCATGCGCAAATGGCGGCCGGGAAGGTTGACCTTTTCCTTGGCGAGGTCGATTTGGCCCAGAAGCTTCTCATCCACGCCCTTGTGCGCGGTGGCGCCGGGCTTCTGACCGTCTGTGGTCTCCTTACCGGTCGGGCACGCGGCGCTCGCCGCCGTGGTGCCGATCACGAACAGGCTGGTGAGCGTTCCGGCGGCGAACAGCGAAAGCCAGAAGCCCTTGAGATTGCTACGGGTATGGGGCATGGGGTCTCTCCGTGTTGTGAGATCGGGGGCGGCCGAGCCGCTAGCCTTCACAACATGGCGCAGGGCGAGACGCATTTGAAATATCGATTGGGTCGGATATCGATAGCTGCAGGCTATCGGACTCGTCGTTGAATCCACATGCCACGCAAACTGTGCGGGGATCCACGGCGATCCAAAAATTCGCGTTGCCGACGCGAGCCCGCTTCCAAAATAAAGCGAGCGTTGAGGGTCGTTTCGGCTCCTGAATGTTCATTGTGCCGTCCAACCGCCTTCTATGGGAAGCGGCGCCCCGGTGATCGAGGCGCCGGCGGAGGTGCACAAGAATACGGCCAAAGCGCCGATTTCCTCAGTCGTCACGAACTTTCGCGTCGGCTGGGCGTGGAGAAGCACGTCGCGGATGACCTGCTCCTGCGTGAGATTGCGGGCTTTCGCGGTCTCCGGGATCTGCTCTTCAACGAGCGGCGTCAGCACGTAGCCGGGGCAGATGGCGTTGCAGGTGATGCCGAATTCCGCCGTCTCCAGCGCCACCGTCCTGGTGAGGCCGAGGATGCCGTGCTTGGCCGCG
>CAXMLT010000693.1:0-4820 GCA_964194245.1 uncultured Hyphomicrobium sp. | reverse complement strand
AGAAGCAGTCGATCTACAGCTTCCAGGGCGCGGCCCCGCGCAAGTTCGCCGAGATGGGCCAACGCTTCGCGGCGCTCGCCGCGAACGCCGCGCACACGTGGCGGCGCATCCCGCTCGACCTGTCGTTCCGCACGGTTGCCCCGATCCTGGGCGCGGTCGACCGCGTCTTCTCCAACCATGATCGCACGCCAGGTCTCACGGCGGAGCTGAGCGAGATCCACCACGCGGTTCACCGCATCGGTCATGCCGGCCTCGTCGAGATGTGGCCTGTTGTGACGCCGGAGGGCGGCACGCAGGCCGATGCGTGGTTGCCGCTCGACGAGGAAGCTGCGCGCGCACCCGAGGTACGCCTCGCCGATCGCATCGCGGCAACGATCCAGCATTGGCTCGACAGCGGAGAGCGGCTCACGTCCGAGGATCGGCCGATCCGGCCGGGCGACATCCTCGTCCTCCTGCGAAAGCGCCGGCCGTTCGCGGCGCCGATGGTCGCCGCACTCAAGGCGCGCAGCATCCCCGTCGCCGGCGCCGACCGGCTGCGCCTCTCCGACCAGATCGCGATCGAGGACCTGATCTCGCTCGGCGATTTCCTCACGCTGCCCGAGGACGACCTCGCGCTCGCCGAGGTGCTGAAAAGCCCGCTGTTCGCTTTCGACGATGGCGACCTCTTGGCGCTCGCAGCCGGCCGCAAGGGCACGCTGTGGTCGTCGCTGATCGCCAACGCCGGTTCAAAACCGCTTTACCAAAGCGCCGCAGACACGCTGAAGCGCTGGCGCTCGCGCGCCGACTACGCGCCGCCGTTCGAGTTCTTCGCCTCGATCCTCGATCGCGAGGGCGCGCGCGCAAAGTTCCTCGCCCGCCTCGGGCCCGAGGCTGCCGACCCGCTCGATGAGTTCCTCAACTTAGCGCTCTCCTACGACGACCGCGCGCCGCCGTCGCTGACCGGTTTCCTCGCCTACCTGCGCGAGACCGACGCGGAGGTGAAGCGGGACATGGAGCATGGCCGCAACGAGGTGCGGGTGATGACCGTGCACGGCGCCAAGGGGCTCGAGGCGCCGATCGTCTTCCTTCCCGATACCTGCACGACTGCATCCGGCGGCCCGTCCGCGGTGCTCGACCTGCCGGGCGTCAAGCTTCCCAAAGGCATTGAGGCGCCGCCGTTTGTGTGGAGCGTCAAGGGCACGGCAAGCCACGCCGCGGTCGCCGGGGCACGCCAGGTGCGCGCAGCCCTCGAAGCCGAGGAGCGCCACCGGTTGCTCTACGTCGCCATGACACGCGCGCGCGATCGGCTCTACGTCGCCGGCTTCGAAGGCAAGAAGGCGCGTCCCGACGGCTGCTGGTACAATCTCGTGCACGAAGCCCTGAGCGCCGGCCTGACCAAGGCAACCGCTTTCGACGGCGAGACTGTGTGGCGCCTGATCGAGGCACAATCCGTCGCCGCGAAGGCCGGCAAGGATGCATTGACGGACGAGAGCGAACCCGCGCCGCTGCCGTCCTGGGCGACGAAGGCCGAGCCGCGCGAGCCGACCATTGCGATCCCCCTCGCGCCCTCGCGCCTCGAGGCGTACGCGCCCGACGAGGCGGGTGAGCCGCTGGCGGTGCCCTCGCGACCGCGCGAGCGGTCCGAGCCCTCCGTCACCTCACCCGCGCTCGGGGAGGACGGCCGCTTCCTGCGCGGCACGCTCACCCACGCATTGCTGCAATACCTGCCGGCGCTGCCGCAGCCAAGCTGGAGCAAGGCGGCAAAGGGCTTCATCGATCGGCGAGGAGCGGCGCTGTCGCCGGCGGCGCGGCAGGGGATCGTGCGCGAGACGCTGGCGATCCTCACCGCGCCGGAGTTCGCCCCCCTGTTCGGCCCCCAGAGCCGGGCCGAGGTGCCGGTCGTGGCGCTGCTCCCCAACCCCAAACGGAAGGGGGCGCCGCTCAAGCTCGTCGGCCAGATCGACCGCCTCGTCGACCTCGGCAAGGACGTTTTGATCGTCGACTACAAGACCAACCGGCCTCCCCCTAAGCGGATCGAAGCCGTTGCCCCGGCTTATCTTCTTCAGCTTGCGGCGTATCGTCTCGCGCTCGCCGAGATCTACCCGGGCCGCACCGTGCGAGCCGCGCTCCTCTGGACCGATGGGCCGCGAATCATGCAACTGCCGGGTGAGGTGCTCGATCAATATTCGTTGTGGCTCTGGGAGCTTGACCTAAGTCGCCTTGACGCTGGCGAGGGGCATTCCTAACTTTCCGCTCGAACAGACGCGCGCCCGGCATCGATCAAGGAGACCGTCCATATGGCAAATGCAGTGTCCGACAGCACCTTCGAGCAGGAGGTTTTAAAGTCCACGGAACCCGTTCTCGTGGACTTTTTTGCCGAGTGGTGCGGGCCGTGCAAGGCCATGGCGCCGGCGCTCGAGCAGGTCGCGCAGGAGATGCGCGGCAAGGTCAAGGTCGTGAAGCTCGACGTCGATCAGAACCCCACCGTCACCGGCAAGTACGGCATCCGCGCCATGCCGACGCTGATGCTGTTCAAGAACGGTCAGGTCGCGGCACAGCACACGGGCGCTCTGGTGCAGAAGAAGAAGCTCGAGGACTGGATCAACTCGGCCAACGTCGCCTGAGCTTCGTTTGAAGGATTATCGCAGCGGCCCCGAGCTTCGGCTCGGGGCAGTTTTGTTTTGAGCAGCTCGCAGGTTAGTTCGCCTGGGGCTCGACGCCCTCCTGCAGCGCGAGCACGCGGCCGGCAAGATAGAGCGAGCCGCAGATCAGGATGCGCTTCGGCCCCGCTTCGATCTTGTCGCAGCGCTTGATGGCGCTTTCCACATCCGTGGTCCATTCGGCCTCGAGGCCGACCTTGCGCGCCGTCTCCGCGAGCGTCTCGGGCGCGTGCGGGGCCTCGTGCGCGCCGGGAATGGGCACCGTCACCACGTGGCGCGCGAGCCCGCGGAAGGGCGCGAGGAAGCCGGCGGAATCCTTCAAGCCCATCATCCCGACGATGAGATGCACGGGCTTGGGCGAGCGCTCCTCCAGGTCGGCGAGCGTTTGCGCGAGCGCGCGCCCTGCCGCGGGGTTGTGGCCGCCATCGAGCCAAAGCTCGGACCCGGGCTTCAGCAGCGACGGCAGTGGCCCTAAGTCGAGCCGCTGCATGCGCGCCGGCCAGCGCGCGGTCGTCAAACCCTCCTCGATCGCCCATTCGTCCAGCGCGATGCCGGGAAGGCGCGCGCGCAGCTCCAGCGCCGCGGCGACCGCGGTACCGGCATTAACGATCTGGTGGCGCCCAACGAGCACCGGCAGCGGCAGGTCGAGGAGCTGTGCCTCCGTCTGCACGACAAGCCGGCCGCGCTGCTCGAAGGCATCGAACTGCTCGCCCCAGACCACAAGCGACGCACCGCTGCGAACGGCTTCGGCGCGGATCACGTCCTCGGCCTCAGGCTCCTGCTGCGCAATGACCGCCGACACGCCCGAGCGCAGGATGCCGGCCTTCTCGTAGGCGATCTTGGCGAGTGTTGAGCCCAGCTTCTCGGAATGGTCCATCGAGATCGGCGTGATGACCGAAAGCGCCGGCCGATCGACGACGTTGGTCGCATCGAGTCGGCCGCCGAGCCCCACCTCGAGCAGAAGCACATCGGCCGGCTGCTCGGCAAAGGGGAGGAACGCCGCCGCCGTCGTGATCTCGAACTGGGTGATATCGTCGCTGCCGTTGGTCGCCTGCGTGCGCACGAGCACGTCGACGAGCTGCTCCTCGCCGATCGGGTGCGCCTTGCCGTCGGCGCCGGCGAGCTCGATGCGTTCGTGGAAGCGCACGAGATGCGGGGAAGTATAGACGTGCACGCGCGCACCCGCCGCCTGCAGCATGGCCTTGAGGTAGGCCGTGACCGATCCCTTGCCATTGGTGCCGGCGATGTGCACGACGGGCGGCAGGCGCTTGTGCGGATCGCCGAGCTTGGCGAGCAGGCGCTCGACCCGCCCCAACGACAGGTCAATCAGCAGAGGATGCAGGAGCTTAAGCTCGGCGAGGAGCTGCGCGCTCGTGGGCATGTCGGCCCTTCCCCTGTCGGCCCCCATAATAGCCTGTCTCGTGCCGTTTGCTCGTGACATCGGCACGTGACTGGGGCCTGCGCCGAGTTTATGTCTCCGCTTCGGCCCGTTGCGGGGCCGCAAGCTCCCGAGACGATGTCTTTAGAATTTCTAGGATCGAACCGCTGAAATGGCCAGAGCCGCGCCCGGGCTCAAGGATGCTTTCCATCCTTCGATTGTGGGCGCCCGGTGGTCGGCGGCTCGTCCTTGCGCGACTTTTCGCGGGATTCGAGGCGCGCGGTGTCGAAGCGCTCCTCGGGGCCGAGAATTTCCGGCTCGATGGGGATCTGCGCCGGCAGCCGCGCAACGGCCTCGATGACTTGCGAGTCGACCACCTGGCCGTTGAGATAGTGCTTGCCGTTGACCTGCTTGCCCTTGCTGCGGTCGGCTGTCTTCGCGGGTGCAACCCTCACCATCATGAGCTGGCAGATCCGGCTCAGCGTCTCGCGCATCTTGTGGCGGTGCACGACCATGTCGATCATGCCGTGCGCGAGCAGATACTCGGCGCGCTGGAAGCCTTCGGGGAGCTGCTCGCGGATCGTCTGCTGGATGACGCGCGGGCCGGCAAAGCAGATGAGCGCGCCGGGCTCGGCGATGTGGATGTCGCCCAGCATCGCGTAGGAGGCGGTCACGCCGCCGGTCGTCGGATCGGTGAGGACGACGATGTAGGGCAGGTGCGCATCGCGCATGCGCTGCACGGCGATCGTGGTGCGCGGCATCTGCATCAGCGACAGGATACCTTCCTGCATGCGCGCGCCGCC
>CAXMLT010000692.1:0-3715 GCA_964194245.1 uncultured Hyphomicrobium sp. | reverse complement strand
ATCCGGGCCCGGGGGGACGGGCTTTTGTCGGAGAGGCGCCCTCGGCCTCGATTGGGGGACGGGAGGGTCGTCAATCGAGGCCTGACCCCGTCAACGCCACTCCGAAAGGTTTTCCGTTGCAGGGCGAATGGTTAACGCAAGCCGAAAGGCCCGGCCGGCGAGAGTGGTGACGCCGTCCGAGCCCCCAGGGGGCCTCCCTCGTCTATACAGACGTGCGCCCCATCGCAGGATTTGATGAATCGGAGTCTGCGTTGAGTCCAAAACGCGGCTGAACTGAGTCAGTCAGGCCGTTGAGACGTACTTCCGATTGCTACCCGGCGGGCGAGATCACGGCGGACGAACCGCACGAACTCGCGATCAACTTCGGCGAGAATAGTGAACTGACAGCGGAGCAGCTGAGTGTCAGGGCTTCTCCGGGAAATAATTCAGCGTGCGTCGGCAGCTGGCCGCCCACTCCTCTTTCGTCATCTGCGTGTTTGGACCCCATTGCTTCAAGCATTCGGCGAGCTCTTTGGGAGTCTCCGGGTCCTGCTTCTGGGAGTCCTTCAATATCTCTTTAGCCTCGTTCGGAGTCTGCTGCTGCGCCTGCTGAGACCTCGCAGAGGTGACCCCAACCAAGAACAGGCCTGCTCCAAAGACGATGACCGCAACTCGGAGGTCGAGCTTATGGTGCATGACGTTGAGACCAGGTTGATCGAGGGCGCCTCGGGACCCGCGCCAGGCGTTACAAGGAGGCGCCCTCTGTGCCCCGTTCGAAGGAGCATCGGGGTAACCTCACCCTAACAAAGCGAGCCGCGACCGCCAGAGCAAAGCAGAAGTTCAGTTAAGCCATCGGGGGGCGCCGGTATCCCATTCGCCGGTCAAGAAGCGTATATTGCCGGTGTGCTCAAACGTACCGCGTTCGTCGTCCCGTCAGCGGCCTCTTCGAGCAAACCCGGATGTCTCTCACAGCCCTCACTGCCCTCATGATCGAGCAGATCGACACCGCCCGCACCGCCGTCGAGGCCGGCGCCGAGGTCATCCCAGCGTGGAGGATCAATACACCCGAGGGCTCCTACCTCGTCTTCACGCGGTTCGATCACGACAAACCGGAGCAGCGCGAGCGTGTGTTGCTGCTCATCTCCCGCTTCATGACGTGGAAGATGGCGACGAGCTTCGTGCTCACGGCCGAGCCACGTCTCGGCCGCGAGATCACGCGCTCCGGTGACGAGGGGCTGCTCGCCATCGGCGTGTCGCACCACGGGCGGTTAGGGCTGGTGCTGAAGATCACAGGACGCGACCCCGTCAGCTTCGGCACGCCAGAATGGCTGATCCCGGATCAGGTCGATGAGACGTACCTCCGTCTGCTCCCCAGCGGCGCCAGCGAGATCACGGCGGAGGAACAGCGTGAGCTGGCCGTCATCTTCGGTGAGGGCGGCGAGCTGGCGGCGGAGCGGTTGAGTTAGCCCGAGGAGTGCTGGCGCTATGAAATGCGCGAAGTGCGATCGCGAGGTGGTCGAGGAGGAAAAGGACACTTCCTCGGGCCGCGACATGCGCACCTACTTCTGCGCTCACTGCGGAGTGCGCGTCGAGGTGGACAACGGGGTTGCGCTCTGGAAAGTGCTCTCAGACGCACGCGAGAAGGACGAGCCGCAGGACGGTTGAGCAGCATCGGTCTACCCTGCCTTGCCGCCTGCGAGGCCTCCCCGGAACACCTTTGGTGACACGGTGAACTGCACGAGCACGCAGCACTAGCTGCTCGCGTTTACCGTCGTTGCCGAGCCATGAAGCCTGCAATCGCCAGCACGCCAGCAACCGCAGCCGCCACCCTCAACGGCGCCCCGCCGGTTCCCCTGCCAAGGGCCAAGCTTACGGACCTCGCCGGGAAACCGCTTTGTAGAAAGCGCCGTCGTAGCAAAGCACGAAGACATGCACATCGGAGACGGGGCGGAAGGTTTGATATTGCATCGGTAGACTAGTCAGACGAAGATCAGCCCTTCGTCACCCAGGAAAAAGCGCGCCAAAGATGCGCCCTAACAACGAGGGCTGCGCATCGTCTCCGCCATCTGACTGCTTCTTTTTCTCCGGTCGCCCTAGAAAAGACGGCTGCGCAACTTCGCCAGCCGACTCGGCATCGAGGTCTGCTCGACTCGAAAGGGCGCGTCGCTGGTACTCGAGGAAAGATGGCTGGTCTTCGTCGGTTTCTGACAAAAACACGCGCCGTTTGAACCGCTCGCGTTTCACCGACTGATGAGTTGGCGGACTCTCATCGAGGGAAGCTGACCTCACGGTTTTCGCGGTTATTGTTTCACTTGGCTGAAGCGCGTGAACTCCTGCTAGCGCAGAGGGCTGGATAGCTACCAAGGTTTCAGGTCGAGATGGAAGTGTACTTCCCGAGGCCCACATGGCGATACGCATCTTTGCTGAAACGCCTGATACCCTTTGAGGTGCTGATGGCGGCGGAACATGGGTCTCAAACACGCTGTGAAACTCTGGCGTGTCCCCAAAATCCATGCGCCCAATGCTGCCACCTTCGTTGGCGGCAAAGGCAGCTCCTGCGAACAGCAACACGAACAAGACTGATATGCGCACGCGACGTGGACCATTCAGAAAAGCCTCCGCTATCAGTCAGCCCATTGAATTAGGTCTGAAAAAAGGATGGAGGGCTCATAATGGTGCTTACGGCGTCTGAAAATAGCCTGCCACCAGACTTTCCTTGGCCGATCGAATGATTTTGGCCGCAATGGGCTGCGGCTTATCGAGCGAACTACCGCTATCAACGGGGGCGGGCAGATAGAGGAACAACGCCACGCCTATTCCTGCTAACAGTACGAGAAGGCCAAGCCTACGCATCAACTTCACTCATCAATGGCACCAACTAAACCTGCCGGAGAACAACTCGCGGGCGAATAAGTTCCATGAACCGATCTTCTTGAGCATCAACGAGGAGTCGTCTGCCGGTGGCTAGCGACCGAGAACCTGAGCGAGCAGTACCACATCAGCATGCCCAATGACTACGAATGAGCCGTGCCGACCGACTTCGATTCCGAATCCTCAATCAGACCGCTGGCTAGCGTTAGGAGCATCGCCACGCCGCAGGCGCCCGCAAGTAGGAACCAGAAGCGAGACCAAATCTGCATATACGACGAGTACTCGCTGGCGAGCTGAGACCGCACGAGCGCTATGGCTGCTCGCCTCTTATTGCTCCCATTCACTTCTGACCTTGCCAGCTGATAACGAGCACCGCTCGGCAAGATGACGCGATAGCCATCGTTCTTCGCCTCAACACGAGCGCGATCAACGTCTCCAGGTACGGGCGGCGCTTTTTGCGACCAAGCCTGAACGAGGTAGATGGCCGGAACGACAAAGGCCATGGCCGCCAACAGATGCAAGATCCAACGGACGACTCGCACGACGCAATCCTCTGTGACGATCTACAGGACGTTACTGACGAACTCAGGAGAAATTATGAGCCTGCCACGTGCCGTCCGCGGGGCTTGAGGTTCTTTCGACAGGGCGCAAATTCCATTTCGTGTAATTCAGCCTAACGTAAGCGATGGGGGGTATCAGGTACGGGCTACGCATTCAGCCCGTGAAGATCGTCGCGAGAGGCGAAGCGATGCGCGCTTGGTTTATCGTGGCGGTGCTCGCATTCTCTGGCTGCGCCGCGCTTTCGCCCCAGCTCAATGAACCCCAGCAGCACCTCATCGGTCGCCCGGACACCCAAGTTCTAGAA
>CAXMLT010000691.1:0-2046 GCA_964194245.1 uncultured Hyphomicrobium sp. | reverse complement strand
TTCCTACCAACTCCGCGACGGCACCCGGCCTTGAGCCGCAATGGTTAGTCTCCCCGCGGATAATTTCTGGCGGAGCTTCGACGTGATGAGAACCCCCGTAGCTTCCACGCGCTCCGATGTCTGCAGCTCACCCGACCCACTAACGCCTCAGGACGGTGACGCGTCCACTAGTCCCTCTCCCAGCGATATGGCGGCGGTATTGGCGAGCGTTGCCGGCTACTCCACAGCGCGCTCCGACAAAGATCAGCTAGCGCGCGTAAATCAATGGTTCGAGGTCGCTCTCAACAACATGGCACGCGGCCTCTCTATGTTTGACGCTGAGCAGCGGCTGATCGTCTGCAACAAGCTCTACCGCGAGATCTACGACCTGCCCGAGGAGCTTACTCGACCAGGCACCCCGCTTTCAGATATCGTGCGCTACCACGTGATGCGCGAAACGGGGCGCAGCAGTCCCGAGGACATCGAGCTTCAGCGCAAATGGATAGCGGAGCACGTGGCCGAGCTCGCACGTGGCAAAACCTTTACGCACACGCAGCACTTGACCGGCGGGCGCACCATTCTCGTCACCAACCAACCGCTCTCCGATGGTAGCTGGGTGGACCTGCAAGAAGACATCACCGAGCGGCGTCAGGCAGAAGAGAAGATTTCCTGGCTCGCTCGCCACGACGCGCTCACTGAGATTCCGAACCGCTTCCATTTTCATGAACAGCTAAAGACCGCCCTGCAAAGCCTTCGGCTTGGCGACGGTCTCGCAGTGCACTGGATCGACCTCGATCACTTCAAAGATGTGAATGATGATTTCGGTCACCCGGTGGGCGATGCTCTTCTCAAGAGCATCGGCGCACGCCTGCATGCAACGGTACGCCGGCCGGATTTCGTCGGGCGCCTCGGGGGCGACGAATTCGCCATCGTGCAATCTGGTGTCACTTGCAGGGAGCAAGCGATAGCCTTTGCGGATCGCATTTTGAGGACACTGAGCGAGCCCCATCAGCTGATGGGCCACACCGTCGCTGCCGCCGCCAGCATCGGCATCGCGCTGGCCCCCGAGCAGGGCCGCAGCGCCGACGAACTGCTAAAAAACGCGGACATCGCCCTCTACCACGCCAAGGCTAAGGGCCGCGGCACGTATGTGCTGTTTGATCCCGACTACAGTTACGAAAAGCAGTCGCGTCGTCGGCTCGAGGCAGACTTGGGCGTTGCGCTGAAGGAGTGTCAGCTCGAGCTTTATTATCAACCGATCCGCGACGTGAAGACAAGGGCGGTGAAGTGTTGTGAAGCGCTGATGCGCTGGCATCATCCTCAACTTGGCCTTGTTCCGCCGAGCGACTTCATTCCCCTCGCCGAAGAGACGGGCCTCATCGTTGCCATGGGTGAATGGGCTCTGCATCAGGCCTGTAAAGACGCGATGACCTGGCCCGAAAAAGTGGGGGTGACCGTCAATCTCTCGGCGTCTCAGTTCTGCGGATCCGATCTCTACAAAACGGTCGAAGCAGCCCTCAACCTCTCCGGACTTGTCCCCCAGCGGCTTGAACTTGAAATCACCGAGTCGGTACTCTTGCGCGACGACTCCAGTACTCTCACCACCCTCCACCGGCTTCGCCAGAAGGGTGTTCGCATCGCGCTCGACGACTTTGGTACGGCCTTCGCCTCTCTCAGTTACCTGCGCAGCTTTCCGTTCGACACCATCAAGATCGACCGCAGCTTTGTTCGCGATCTGCCCGGGCGCGCGGACTGTGTCGCCATTATCGAGGCGGTGGCAAGCCTTGCGAGGAAGCTTGATATGCGTAGCGTGGCAGAAGGGATCGAGACCAGCGAGCAGCTCGCCGCGGTGACCACCTCCGGCTGCGACGAAGTCCAAGGCTACTTCTTCAACCGGCCCATGCCAGCGAGCGAAATCAGTAAAGTACTTGCCGCTTAATTGCGCCTTCCTTGGCCGGAGGGTAGCCATACGGTTCGAGCCTCCTCGATAAGTCCGCGCAACTAGACCCGACAGCCTGAGTCAGCTCCTGGCCCTTAGGGGTCACCTGCGAGCCCCACTCAAACGTC
>CAXMLT010000690.1:0-3110 GCA_964194245.1 uncultured Hyphomicrobium sp. | reverse complement strand
TTCGTCGGCCATCGGGCGCTCTCCTGCTGAGAGCTTATTTAGGCCCGTGGTGCCTCTTTGTCAAGTGCATACTTCCCTCAGCGACGAAGGTAACAATACGCCCTTCTTCTTCATTCCCGTATTTCTGGTGGGAGCGTGGACATACCTCGTCCTGCCCCTTGATCTCTTCGTGGTCCAGGTAGTCGCATGTGCGGCGTCATTCTACGCGCACGTTTTTTTCGACAAAGAATACCACGTAGAGGGATCGCGGCTTCAAAGGTTCGCTTGGTTCAGACGCAAACTGGCACTTCACTTCGTTCATCACCGGCATGCGAACACCAATTTCGCGGTGATCGATTTCTTCTGGGATAGAATTCTCGGTACCTATAGAAGGCCGGATGCTGCATAGACCGCTTGCTATGCGGCGCGTCGATGGTACTGGCGTGACCGGCGAGCTTTGGTCGATTAGTGATGTAGCGGTGGTCTAAAGGATTGGGAGAAGCGCCTCGCGGCGCAATCGCCAAGCGTAAGACAGTAATACTGATCGTTTTGAGATCCCCACAGACGATGACGGGACCGGTCAGTCCTTCGACCAGCTGCCCAAAATCGACCGCCTTGTTTTCGGGATAACGCCCTGGATGTGGATGATACGATGCGACGCTCAGTCGGCCTGCATATTGAAGGACACCAAACGAAAGGTTCTGGGCATTAATCGTGCAGCCCCCGTATTTGGCCTGAGTACGTAGCACGGTAGCAGGCGCGGGGCGAGCCAGCGATTAGTGCTCTTGGAAGATGGGGAGGATGGTGACAGCGGCGGTTTTGGTTTGGCAAAGCTCGGGAAGCGGGTTTGATGGAAGAATCAGGCTCGCGCACGGCGGTTTCGTGTATGATGATTTATGAGCGTAAATAAGAGCCCGCCGCGACCTCTCCGATACGACGACGTGATAATTCCGCCGAGACAACGAAAGACGGTGTTCACGCTCCTGCCCAGCGATTGCCGCTGGCCCATCGGCGATCCCCAACACGGGGACTTTCACTTCTGCGGCAAGGAGAAGGTTGCGGGGCATCCTTACTGTGCATTCCATATGCGCCTGGGCTTTCAGCCCACGCGCCCCTTCCGCGGGGGCCTGTACCGGTCGCGAGTGGTTGCGTAGCATTTCGATAAGCGCCAAGCTCGGTACATAGTGTGAGCGGGCGTCAGCGGGGCGTCACGTTCCAATCAGGTCCCGACAGATCCTAGCGAATCAGATGCATCTCGTTCAAATTCTACTGCCACTCTTCGATAACGAGGGCGACGCGTTGCCTGCAGAGCATTTCGACGCCGTGTCACGAGATTTAACGGAGCGTTTTGGTGGTGTGACGGCCTACACCCGCTCACCGGCCGAAGGACGGTGGAAGGATCACAGCGAAGCGACCAACTCAGACGAAATTGTCGTCGTTGAAGTGATGGTCGAGAGCTTAAATGAGCCCTGGTGGCAAGATTTTCGACGATCTCTGGAAACCAAATTCCGTCAAAAGCACATCATCGTACGAGCCCAGAAAATCCAGGTCCTTTGAGCTCTCCCGCGATGCCATGAGGATACTCATGCCGATAGAATCGGGCTCGATACTCGTTGGTAGGTGCTATGTGACGCCGACCAACGACGTGCGCAGAGTGTTGGAGGTCAGCAGTGCCATGGTCACCTACGTTGTTCGCGGAAAAATGGCATTCACCTCCTGGGACAAGGGGTCGTGGCAGTCCACAAGCAAGGAAAAATTCGTGAGCGAGGTCAGCAGTGAAGTGTCATGCGATTGGCAACCATGAGCGTTCACTCGCCCTTAGCTCTAGCGTCACGCGCAGCGAGCCACTGTTCTGCTTCTTGAAGTGAGAATGAGTATTCGTGGTCGGGAACGCCTGACGCCATCCTTCCACCCGACGCGAGATCGACGATGGAGAAGCGCTGTTGGCCCTTGCCCACCTTGTCGAGTCGAAAGCCCTTGCGCTCAGCGAGGCGATGGACGTTCTTTTCGTGTGCACCGGTCATGGCGAATTCGCTCGGATTGCCGTGAACTCAGTATGGACCTGTGAACGCGGCGCGCCGGTACGCCTTAGCGTGCGCGGTTGTTAAAGACGTCCCTAGCACCGGCGGGGCACCACGCACGGACCGCGCGCGATGTTAGCGCTGAGCGTGAGCAGTTGCTATGACGATCAGATTTCTTGGAAGGTGGGGAGGACGGTGGGATTTGTCGTCAGTCGGCCTGCACGCGGCCATCAAAAAACTTGATCGCCATAAGAGTGAGCCGTTCCGGATCGGTGTCTCCCTGATCAACGGCGCGCATGATGCGTTTTGCGAGCTGGTCACGGCTTGTTCCTGCGAATGTCCGCCGGCAAGGTTCTTGGTCCAAGCGGCGTCGAACGCCGAGGTCATCGCCGCGAGCGTTTGCGGATCATAGGATCGGGCTCCCGGTTTTGGCCTGATCTATGAATGCCTGGCGGAGTTGGTCTTTCAACATGATGCGCCACAGGGCTATGTGCTGCGCGGCCAGGTGGGTCGCGAGTGTCACCGCGTCGGTTCTGCCTGCGCACGTACATGATCTGCGCTTCCGCGCTCCGCCTTTAGCCCGCGGCAACAATTTGGCTGAGCCGGCCGCGACTAGGAAAATAATTGCAACAGTCGCCATCGAGCGCCATCGAGTTTTCCAATGACATGGGCGGCTCGCGCCTACCAATCGGACAGGCGCGGCGGCTACATGCCAAGCGTTCCCCAACCGCGTGGAGCGGATCGCGTTGCGCCTGTCCGATCGGCTCCCCCCTGGGAGGGCAAGTACAAATGCGTCCGGGATGCGTGGTCTATGCGCTACCGCACACAAGAGCTGAGCTTGTGCGCCGCGCGGTTTTGCGTTTCGCGCTACGCAACAACGTGGTTAGGCACCGTGGCTCATGAGGCGGTCCGCTTCGCGGCGAACTACACTGTAGCACCCGCATACTCTCGCTTCGAGACCAGCGCGATCGAGGATGGTGATACGGCCTCGTTGATAACTAATCAGCCCGGCATCCTGCAGACGGGCAGCCTGGTGTGAGACAGCTTCACGACGCACCCCCAACATGTCGGCGATGAGTTCCTGCGTCATGATGAGTTCGTTCGACTGCA
>CAXMLT010000689.1:0-4333 GCA_964194245.1 uncultured Hyphomicrobium sp. | reverse complement strand
ATGCCGCCGGGGTGCCGATCGCGGCGGGCGTACTCTATCCGGCGTTCGGCATCCTATTGTCACCCGTCATCGCCGCGGCGGCCATGTCGCTCTCCTCCGTGAGCGTCATCGCCAACGCCGCGCGCCTGCGCACAGTGAAGCTCGGCTGATGCAGCACGTCGAAACAGCGGCGAAGATTTCTATTTCGCCCGAGTGGGCGCCGCAGAAGGCGATCTGGACGGCGTGGCCGGCGGACGCGAACGAATGGAACGGCGACCTCGAAGCTCCGCGCCGCGACGTGGCGGCGTTGGTGAATGCGCTCGCTCCCGGCAACGCGGTACGCGTGCTCGTCAATGGCGCCCTGGCTGAAGCTTCGGCGCGCGCGGCGCTTGGGTCCGCGGCCGAGGTCGTTCCCGCGAAGTATGGCGATATCTGGCTGCGCGACACGGGCCCCATCTTCGCCCGCACACCCGACGGCACGGTCGCGCTTCGCTTCAAGACCAATAGCTGGGGCGGCAAGTACGACCTTCCCGACGACGCCACCGTCGGCGACGACATCGCGCGCCTCGCTGGCGCGCCGGTGCGCCGCTTCGGCTTCGTGCTCGAAGGCGGCGCTGTCGACCATGACGGCGCGGGCACGGTGCTCACCACGCGCCAGACGCTGCTCAACCCCAACCGCAACGGCTGGACAAAGGCGCAGGCCGAGGCTGCGCTCGCCGAGGCGTTCGGTGCCAGCAACGTCATTTGGATCGACGAGGGCCTGCGCGGCGACCATACCGACGGCCACATCGACAACATCGCCCGCTTCGCGGCGCCGGGCCGCGTCGTGTGCCAAGCCCCCGCCGGCCCCGACGACCCCAACGCCGCCACGCTCGACGCCATCGCGCGCACGCTCAGCTCGGCGACCGATGCGGGCGGACGCCGGCTCGAGGTCGTCCGCATCCCCGGTCCTGGCCTCTACCGCAATGCCCTGGGTGAGCTCGCCCCTGCCTCGCACATGAACTTCGTCATCGCCAACGGCGTCGTCGTGGTGCCCGTCTATGGGACGCCGACGCAAGCCGCGGCGCTCGAGGCGCTTCAGGCCGTTTTTCCCGGCCGGCGGGTCGTCGGCGTCGTCTCGCGCGGGCTTCTGGGCTGCGGGGAAGCCGGGGGCGGCTCCTTCCACTGCATCACGCAGCAAGAGCCGCTCTAGAATTTGCTAATCCACACGTGGTACGTGGCTCCTCATGAGCAATCGCACGGTCACCCTCGCGGCCATCCAGACCTCGTATGGCCCGAACATGAAGGCAAACATCGACAAGACCGCCGCGTTCGTGCGCCAGGCGGCGCGAGCGGGCGCGCAGGTCGTGCTGCCGTCTGAGCTGTTCCAGGGCATCTACTTCTGCACGAGGCAGGACCCGAAGTGGTTCGAGACGGCGCATCCCGTCACGGAGCACCCCGCCGTGATCGCGCTGCAGAAGGTTGCGCGCGAGCTTGGCGTCGTCATCCCCATCTCGTTCTTCGAGAAGGATGGACCGCGCTACTACAATAGCGTCGCGATCGCGGACGAGGCCGGCGAGATCCTCGGCGTCTATCGCAAGAGCCACATCCCCGACGGCCCTGGCTACCAGGAGAAGTACTACTTCCGGCCCGGCGACACCGGCTTCAAGACGTGGACAACGCAAGCCGGCACGCTCGGCGTCGGCATCTGCTGGGACCAGTGGTACCCGGAGGCCGCGCGCGCCATGGTGCTCGCGGGCGCCGAGCTCCTGCTTTATCCGACGGCCATCGGATCGGAGCCCTACGACGCGGCGCTCGACACCCACAAGGAGTGGCAGCGCGCGATGCAGGGGCACGCCGTCTCCAATGCGGTGCCGGTCGTAGCGGCCAACCGCATCGGGCTCGAGGACAACGACGGTGTGAAGCAGAAATTCTATGGCCATTCGTTCATCGCCGACCACCGCGGAGAGATCGTCGCCAGCTTCGGCGCGACGGACGAAGGCGTGCTCACCCACACCTTCGATCTGACCGAGATCGAGAGCTACCGCGCCGACTGGGGCTTCTTCCGCGACCGGCGCCCGGACCTCTACGCCAAGAGCTTAGTGTAACCGCGAAGGCTCGACTAGTTTGCATTTGAACCCAGTTCGGTTCGCCGTGCGGATCAGTCGTAAAACCGACATTAAGAGCTTCGTATAAGCATCGCTTCGCGCCAGCTTGCCTGAAGTCAACATCGCCAGAGGCCGTCCAATGGCCCTCGTAGCTCCCACGCTTGCCGACTCCGGCCCGGACCGCGAGCCGAAGCGTGAGTCCGATCCGCCGGAGGTCAAGCTGCCGACCGCCGAGCCCGGCCTCATGGCGGCGAGCGTCTATTGCGGCGGCCGCCGCGTGTGCGACATCCGCATCGAGGAGGGGCACGAGTGGGCGGCAAAGCCCGGCCACGTCGTCTGGATCGGTTTGCACGAGCCCTCATACGAGCTGTTGAGCCGCATCCAGGCCCAGTTCGGCCTGCACGATCTAGCGATCGAGGACGCTGGCAAGGCGCACAACCATCCGAAGATCGAGCTCTACGGCGACGCCATCTTCATTGTCGCGCGCACCGCGCAGCTCCTCGACGGTCGCATCGCCTTCGGCGAGACGCACATCTTCATCGGCCGCGGCTACGTCGTCACCGTGCGCCACGGCGCCTCGGCCTCCTATGCCGCCGTGCGCCAGCGGTGCGAATCATGCCCGACCGTTCTTGCCAATGGCGAGCACTACATCCTGCACGCGATCCTCGACTTCATCGTCGACAATTACATGCCGGTCGTGCGCGCCGTGCACGAGGAGGTCGAGGAGCTGGAAGACCGCGTCCTCACCGCGCCGCTCGACCAGGCCGACATCGAGCGGCTGCACATCCTGCGCCGCGACCTGCTGCGGCTGCGCAGCGCCGCCAATCCGCTCGCCGAGGTATGCCGCCGGCTCGAGCACGCCGACGTGCTGCCGATTGCGCCCGGCATGCAGCTCTATTTCCGCGACGTAACCGACCACATTCATCAGGTGGTGGCCGAGATCGATTCCCTGCGCGAGCTGCTGGCCTTCGTGTTCGAGGCGAGCGTCATGGTCGGACAGATGCAGCAGACCGATATCACGCGGCGCCTGGCAGCCTGGGCGGCGATACTTGCGGTTCCCACGGCAGTCGCCGGCATCTACGGCATGAACTTCGAGCACATGCCGGAGCTCAAGTGGGAGTACGGCTACTTTGGCGTCGTCGGGCTGATCGGCGTGGCGGTCACAATTCTGTACATAGGCTTCCGTCGCAACAAGTGGCTGTGAGCGCCTACCGACTTCCAAGATAATCGTGCAACACGCGGCCGTAGGGCAGCGTCAGGTCGGCGATGAAATGATGCGCGCCGATGATGCGCCGCACGGGAAGATCGGCAACGGGCGCATTCACGTGCGGAACGAGGTGCAGCCGCCCCGGCCCGATCCATGAGCCCTTCACGATGATCTCGGTGAGGTTGTAGGCGACGAGCTGGCAGATGCCGGGCTTGCCGTCGACGCCGGGGATGAGCTTGAGGTTCACCTGCGTCTTCGACAGCATGGCGGTCGCTCGCCGGCAGGCGCGCGCACCGCGACGAGCTTCTATTGCTCGTCGCCGCTCAAGGAGACGCTCGAGGACCTCGTCGACTTTTCGCTTATCAACGAGCAGGCGATCCGCTTCGCGGTCGGTGCGGTGAACGTATTTCTTGGGGAAGCCCCAGATTTCGCGGCCGGCGGCGATCGGCGGGTCGTCGTCGAGGTACATCTGCGCGACGAAATTCATGTCCTCGCCCTGCAGCCGGCACGGAATGACCATTCCCGATTCCGTGTAGCTGCCGAACCCGGAGGAATCGGGCATGCGAATCCATTCGTAGTGCACTATCGGAGAGGCGACCGGCTCCAGCGGCCCGTGGCGAGCTGCCGCGCGCGATGGAGGACGTGCTCGGCCGCCACAAGGACATCATGTATTCCTCGCGCACGAGGCACAACACCGACATGTTCCGGCGGCTGCGCGAGTGGAAGCGTCGCCTTCAGATCGTCCTGGCGAAGGTTCCCGGGGATGCCCTCACCGATGAGGACCGCAAGTTGCGTAGCGAGCTTGCCGAGCTCTCCGACATGACGATCCTGCAGTTGATCTATCAGCAGAAGGCCTACGAGGGGCACGCCAAGGACTATGACTTCTCGGGCACCTCGATGCGCGAGCACTGGCAGAGCGGGTACGAGGACACGCGGCGCACGTTGAAGCAGCGCCGGTGGCTGGAGATGCCGGCTCCGGGCGCGGGCATCCAGGTGCACGATGTGCACCGCCTGCAGGAGGACTGACGGCGCGAGCCACTCGCACGCTCGCCTCTAGCGC
>CAXMLT010000688.1:0-6012 GCA_964194245.1 uncultured Hyphomicrobium sp. | reverse complement strand
GATGTGTATAAGAGACAGGGCTTAAACCCTGCTCTTTGCAGATAGCTGCAATCCGCTCTTCTTGAACTTCCAAGGATTCTCCTCGGATTTGATCTTCCGAGCTTACGCGACAGTAGCCGTATGCACGTTTCAGACTGGTCATGGAATAAAATTCTCCAATTCCAACGTCGCAATATACCTCAAGGTGTCTGACCGATATAGCAGCTCCTACAGCAGTAGTTAACGAAACGACGAGAACGCTAAATCGCTTGGTAAGCTTTTTAATATGACAAATCAGCCGCATTGTGCCGCCAGATTGAATCTTTGGTCGCCAAATCGGCTAAAGCGGAAATGCTGCCGCAAACACTGTGGTTCTTGATTTGTTTCGATTTGCTCTTATCTATTAGTAAGAGTTTTCAATAGCGGTGGGTATTGTTATGGAGGTGACATTATGGCTCAGATTGCTACCGGAAATGGCGCGTCGCAAAAGCTGCTTACAGTAATTGATCCCTCTCACGCAGTGCCGCCGATGCCGTTGAACTCTCAGTTGGCAAGGGTTTGGCAGGGCGAGCGGCTTACGCCCTATACCTTGGGGTTGAAAGCAGGTGTTTCGACCGACACCATCCTTCGCATAGAATATGGGGGAAAAGGGATGCTTGCGTCGTTCTGCAAGGTCATGGTTGTCTTGGGGCGTGGAATAGATATTCGCACGTGGGAGTATCGCCAGCTTCTTCCACCCGAGGACACGAGTGATCCAGCAGCCCTCTGCCGTGCGCTGCGCGAGTACCGCCGACACCTGCGTAGGAGCGGCCTGAATTGGTATCCGTGGAGGATGCCGACAGAAACCCGCCGCTTCGCCGTTGAGAACGCCGAACCGAACGTCCCATTGAAGGCGTTCCGGGAATACGCAGACACGGTTGCCGTCCATTGCTTTCTCGTTCCCGTGGTTTGGTGACGGTGAATAGTGACGGCTTTGATCTCGACGCGTTTCATTCCGCTTTAGTAGCGCTGGGGATCGATCCATCGACGGTCGTAGTCGCAGCAAATTGTCAGCCTGAGCCTGAGCGCGAGTCCTTTCGCCAGCTGGACGATCGCGAATGGGCTTGTGTAGAGCGTCACATCGCTCACGCTGTTCGTCTCATGCGACCACGCGAGGCGGCGCGGGGCTTCATTGAGAATGTTCTGATCTGCCAGCATAGCAAGCTAAGCACGCGCTACCTTGCCGATGATCGGGAGGGCACACGCCAACGTCTTCTACGATTCAGCCTTGATGGTCGTCTGGAAAAGTTGGCGGTTGATCTGCGGGCGGCGGGAGAGTTGGATGAGGAACGCTTGGCCGCGTTCGATGCGTTGGCTGAAAAGGCGAAAGCGACACGTGAACGTGTACTCGGTTCACGCACAGTACGTCTTACTTCGAGACTAAACAAACGAACTGAACGCTGACGCGAGGGCGTACTTTTGGAGCCATTTCTGGCATCCTCTATAACTGGAAGTTCGAAGCCAAATAAAGCGCTCCACTCAGCGCGGCCACCACAAGCGCCGCGATCAGAATGCTGTTAAATGCACCGCTTCGTCGGCGCGCGCGCTCGATCCTAGCAAGCAGCGCATCCTGCTCACTCTCGCTCATCGCCTGCCATGCGTCGAACGCGGGAAACCGTCGATCAAATTGAGCCATCGCCATCGCTCGCGCGCCGAATCGACGCCAGTGTAGCGCATCGGAATGCCGACACATTGCATCGACGACGACGACCGAGGATTATACTGGCTCGCTTTTTTAAGAAGTGCCTGGATGGCACACGCGTCTGATGGGGCGAGCTGGTTCGATTTCTGCACGGCACCCGTGCATCTCATCGAATTATCTAGGTGCACCTGACTTTCGCCATGGACCATTCCTAGCCGGGCGGCCAGTTGCACGGGCCGGCGTCTAGTCTTGCCACCGCGTCCGGTCGCGCAGCGAAGTCTTGAGAGCCCTGCCTTGTGCCGGGCTCTTCTTTTGAACTCCAACGTATTGGGCACTTTTCACCGTTCGGAGGCGCGCCGATATGGTGTCGAGCTATCTCTTCGGAAGATGCCAATTCCGCATCCCGAATGCGACAGCGAACCCAGTGAGCGCGCCCGGTTCTCGTTCGCCGATCTTTGCTGCTGTTAGTACAGCCGCCGCGAGCATGTCGCGGACGTGCCGATGGTCGGTCGCATCGCCTGGTTCTGGATCAAGACCGAGTTTTCGGCACGCATCCTCATACGCTTGCTGCAACGACGCAAGTTCCTCCGGGCCAAACGTGCCGTCGTGCGAGCGCCAGTGCCACGGCATCGGCATTTATTTCCGATTTGCCCGAGTATGGCGGCAACCAAAGCTATCATTGCAAACCCTGCAACCAACCAAGTGAGCGCTTCGGCATTCACCGCAGGGCGGTCGTGGTTCGGATCGCTCGTGGTCCCGCCGCTTGGCGGCGCGTGTCAACAAATGGGCTCTAAGCCTTTTGCCGTGAAAGCTTGCGCGTTCGGCCGGATCGCTATGTCACCTCGGCGGCCATCTGACCAGGCGCTCAGGTCGGCACCGCCCTTAGCATAGTGGTGGTGAAACCAACGCGTGGACTATGGCCCGCGTACCGACTTCTTCATTGGCCTTCAACGCTGAGACTCCGGCGCGTACATGGTGGGCTTTTTAAGATAAGTCGCCAAGACGTTTCGTCAGCTCACATGTGTTCTTAAGCGGATGCCGATACTCTTCGGTAATGAGCGTTCCCATCAGCGACGACGACGCCTTGCGAGTTAGCGCCTTGCGCGCCTTGGAAATTATTGGCACGCCGGGCTCGGCGTCTTTCGACGCTGTTGTGAAGCTCGCTGCGGACATTTTTGCCTGTCCGATAGCCTTTATCTCGCTCCTCGACAAGGACCAGCAGTGGTTCAAGGCAGAGTGCGGCTTGGGCACCTGCTCGACGCCACGCGAGATGGCATTCTGCAATTATACGATCTTGGGCTCCGACGTATTCGTCGTCGAAGACACGCTTCACGACAATCGGTTCGCACGGTCGAGGCCGCTGCTTCGACCAAAGCGAGCGCGCGGTCCAGGCGGAGGTCGAGCGGCTGCGCAAGCTCGGACACGCGGTCGAAGGCTTGATGGCTGCACATGACCAATCCATTCGCGCGGCTGCCTCAGTCCGTGAGGCTGCTGACAAGGCACAGCTCTTACAGCTCTTATGGAAAAAGAACCGGCTGTTACGGCAGGTGGAGCGCATTGGCAAAATCGGAGGATGGGAACTCGATCTCAAGACCAACAAGGTGGAGTGGTCCGATGAAGTCTCTCGCATTCACGAGCTTCCCACCGGGGTTCACTACCATCTAGAAGAGGCCCTGGCCTTCTATCCAGAGCCTTGGCGTTCGCTGGTGACGGGCAACGTCGAAAGGACCAAGGCCACGGGCGCACCCTATGATTTCGAGGCCGAATTCGTGACCGCTGCCGGTCACAAGAAATGGGTGCGCGCAGCGGGAGAGTGCGAACAACAAGATGGTGTTCCCACCCGACTGTTTGGCATGTTCCAGGATATCACCCAGGAAAAGGCCGCTTCTGATCAGCTGTGGCACGCCGCCAATTTCGACGAACTCACCGGACTGGCAAATCGCCATCACTTCAATCGTACTCTGGAAGCGGCGCTTGAGCGCGCCGGTGCGGCGGGCAGCGGTCTGGCCTTGATGATCCTTGACCTCGACAACTTCAAGCAGGTCAATGACACGCGAGGTCACGCCGTTGGCGATGAGATTCTGATCGAAATCGGGCGCCGCATCTCTGGCTCTGTCTTGAATGACAGCTTCGTTGCGAGATTAGGCGGCGATGAATTTGCCGTCATCATATCCGGCCAGCCTTCCGGGCGACTTGAAAGGAACGGCACGCACGTTCTTGCCGCTGTGAAGGAGCCGATCCGCATAGGGGCTTCGTTGGTCTACGTGACGGGCAGTTTAGGAATTGCGATCTACCCCGACGATGCCAAGAGTGGCTTGGAGCTTTTGAAATCGGCCGATCTCGGCCTCTACTCCGCTAAGCAGACAGATCGCGGATCGGTCAAGTTCTATACGCCGGAGCTTGCGACGCTCTTTGATCGACAGGCCCATTCCGTAGAGATCGTCCGCAACGCGTTCGCGCGGCGGCGGCTGGTGCCGTTCTATCAGCCGAAAGTGCGCCTGGATGATGGGCGGGGCTACGGTTTTGAGGCCCTTGTGCGCATTTTGACCACCGATGGGAGCGTCATGAGCCCTGGAACGTTCGCCCCCGCTTTTCAGGATCGCGACATGGCTCGTCGCATCGGCAAGAGGATGCTTCATGCCGTGACAGCGGATATGGCCTCCTGGCGCGCTGCTGGCCTCGATCCCAAGTCGGTGAGTATCAACGTTGGGGAAGCTGACTTCGCTGATGGCAAGCTCGCCCAGCAGGTACTCAATCGTCTCGATGAATTGGCATTGCCTCATTCCTGGCTGACAATTGAGGTTACGGAGTCGGTGTTCCTCGGTGATGAGGCGAGCCTCGCTCGCGGCGCGTTGGAACAGTTGGACGAGGAAGGCGTCAAGATCGAGCTTGATGACTTCGGCACAGGGTATGCTTCACTCACACATCTGCGCGCCTTCCCGATCAGTCGGCTAAAAATTGACCTCTCCTTCATTCGCGATCTCGGACGCGACGACGACAGTCGAATTATTGTGCAGGCTGTGATTGACCTCGGTCACAATCTCAATTTCGAGATCGTTGCCGAAGGTGTGGAAACCGAGCATCAGGCGAACCTCTTGCGCGAGATGGGCTGTGACGTGGGGCAAGGCTATCTGTTTGGCCGACCGGTGAGCGCCAAGCAGACAAGAAATGCCCTCGTGAAGGATATGACCTCGCGGCTGCGCGCTATTGCCAATCGGCATGGTTCTGGGGGGAATCTTCAATCTGCCCTGTCGAATACGACCGACAACGTTGTCGCGCTTAATCAACGGAGTGCAAATGTCACGCGCTGACCACCTAATCGCGCGATCTGGTTGCCACGTGTAGCTGCCGGGAATTGGCGGCCGAACTGCCTGGCGCTCAGTCGGCCAAGCTCCGACACGTGTAGGTGCTGAATCGGCCGTGAGCTTGTTAGCGGCACCGACGACAGATCGACCGGCGATTGGCGATCAGGACCGGTATTGCTCCTCGCTCACCTTCTCCATCCAATCGACCGAGGTTAAGATCGCGCCGTGCCAGCTTCTCACCAGCAGGGAACCAGATCACATCGCTGGGATGTATCTCCTCAACTCGACCGGCCTCGCGCTGCACTCGACCGCAACCGGGTCGAACGATCAGCGATCTGCCCTGATGGATGAGTGTGCCACGCTGTGCGCGCACCCGGCTCGAAGGTAACGCTCGCGCCGACGACTCGTGCCGGATCGTGCGCTTGAAAGAGCGGGTCAATGCGGACAGCGCCGGTATGCTTTTCGTACGACGACACTTGAAGGTCTGCCGATCAGGGGATTGAGTTCAATCCGTCCCTTGTCTGGAGCACCGCGCTGGTTGCGATGCTGCTTTCCCGGCAGCACACGCCGCACATTCATACCGCGGCCATTACTATCTTCGATGTGCCAAGTTGCACGGCACGGCCTTGTGTCCTAATCTTGGACGAGTAAACTTGTTGGTGAGCCGAGAAGTTTTTTGAACGTGGAGGGAACACAGGCAGTGACATTCACGTTCTGCGGGCGCGCGCCGACGGGGGAGAGCAAATGCAATCCGCAGTTGAGACAATCTCCGACCCGCCCGTCCTCGGCGCGGTGCTGGTTGTTGCGGACGAAATTCTCCTCCGCCTGGTCGTAGCTGACCAACTGCGGTCCTTAGGCTTCACGGTCTTGGAGGCAAGAAGCGCAGAGGAAGCCTTGGTGGTCCTTAAAACACTAGATCGGGTGGCATTCGTCGTTACGGATGTTCAGATGCCCGGCGACATCGATGGAGCGGCGCTTGCCTCTTGGCTCCGGGAAGAACGGCCACACATCAAAGTAATTTCCGTTCTCGAAGCGACCTCGAAGCAT
>CAXMLT010000687.1:0-2699 GCA_964194245.1 uncultured Hyphomicrobium sp. | reverse complement strand
CCGCCGACCAGCGCGAGGCACTGATCCTCGTGGGCGCGGAAGGCTTCTCCTACGAGGACGCCGCTACCATTTCGGGCTGCGCCGTCGGCACCGTCAAAAGCCGGGTCAACCGTGCGCGCGTCAAGGTCAGCGAGCTGCTGGCGGCTCCGCCGCCTGCGGGTGATGCGACCGCGACCGATGACAAGCGCGCGCGCAGCCGCCCACGCGCTCGCGCGTGACATCCTCGTCCTGAGCTAAGTCCTTAGCTAGCCGCAAACACAAAGCGGCCGGCGAGCCCCTATCTAGGCTCGCCGGCCGCTTTGCATTGGTGTGACGACGCGGTGGCGCGGGCTTCGGCGCGCCGGGCCTTGTAGTCGAAGAACAGGGCCTGACTGATCACGGCCTGCACGGTCTCCGTGCGGAACGGCTTGTTGACGAGGAACGTCGGCTCCGGTCTCGCGCCCGTCAGCAGGCGCTCAGGATAGGCGGTGATGAAAATCACCGGAACGTCGAAGGATTTCAGGATCTCATTGACCGCATCGAGCCCAGAGCTGCCGTCGGCGAGCTGGATATCGGCGAGGACGAGGCCCGGCCGGTGCTTGCGGAAGATAGCCACCGCCTCCTTGGCCGTGCGGGCCGTCTCGCAGACGTCGTGGCCGAGGCCGGTGACGAGATCGGCGAGATCGATGGCGATCATCGGCTCGTCCTCGATGATGAGAACGTTGGTCGCGACCTGCTCGGCGATCTCGGACGCCGCCTGGTCGACGAGGGCTTTGACGCCCGCCTCGTCCGTCTCGAGGACCTCCGCCGTGTCGGCAGTGGAGAATTCCTCGACCGCCATGAGCAGGAATGCCTGCCGGGCCCGCGGTGTGATCGCCTCAAGCTTTCGGTCGGCCGCGGCGAGTCGCTCGGAGGTTGCCGCGTCGACCGTCTGGTGGTTCAGGCGAACCGAGTTCCAGACCTTGAGGAACATGCGGTAGGTGGCAACCCGCGGCTCAATCCCGGCGGGAAACACCTTCGGCTCTGCCGCGATTGCCTCGAGCATCGCCACGACGTACGCGTCGCCGCTCGGCTGGCTGCCGGACAGCACACGCGCAAACCGCCTGAGGTAAGGCAATTGCGGCGCGATCAGCTCTGAGATCGACATGATTTCCCCTCTCTTGCGCGTCGGGCTAAACGACCGTGAGATAACCTGGTGGGCAAGCTAAAGTTCCCCGCGCGTGCAAATAATGCCCGCAGGTTAAGCCGGCGCATTCTCTATGTCTTTGAATAAAAACGCGTTTTCTTATGCTCAGCAACGTCTCAACATACCGCCGATGAACGATAGCATGACCAGAATGATTGCGACCCAGAACAGCATCCGTGCGCCCTCTGTGGCGACGCCGGCCACGCCGCCAAACCCGAGGAAGGCCGCGATCAGCGCCCACGAGGAATACGATCGCCCAGTAGAGAAGATTGCTCATCGCTGGCCTCATTGCCGAAGATGCTTGGGGAACGTCAGGCGTTCTGCATAGTTCCAGTATCGCCGGGTGTTTCACAGCGAGCTGCCTGAACCGGCATCACCCCCGACCCGAGCCGGCACCGCAAAGAACAACAAATGATGCATCGCGTGCCGGCGGATGGCCGAAGACCTCGACAAGCTCTCGACGCCCGAGGCGCGACACGCCTTCTACGAGACCGAGACCGAGGAGCTGGTGAAGGCGCATGCCCTAAAGGCCTGCCCCTGACGGGAGACGCCCCAGAGCCTCGAACCTTCGCGCGAGTGGTGCCCAGAAGAGGCCCCACCGGGAAAGTGCGGCCAATGGGTTAGCGCGCGGTGAGAAAGATTCTTCTTCCAATGTGTTCCGTGGCTTTCCGCCATCGTCTTTCCCACTGAAAACACGAGGGCGTCGCGCGACGAGCTGCACATCAGAAAGCTCTCGCCGCGCCGCGTCGGCATTCAGCTGTCGGACTTGCAGGCATTCGTTGACGGCTGCGATCACCGGAGAGCCGGTTGATGAAATTCGAAGACAGGCAGAAGTGCGGTGCTCCGCAACTGCACGTCGTGGCCGGCTCCGACGCGTCCAGCAAGCGCGTCCCGCACAACTTGGAGGCGGAGCAAGCTCTGCTTGGCGCCATCCTCGTCAATAACGAGGCTATGGACCGCGTCTCGGGCTTCCTCGAGCCGCACCACTTTTTTGATCCGCTGCACCAGCGGATCTTCGAGACGGCCTGGAAACTGCTGCGCCTAGGCAAGGTCGCGACGCCGATTACGATGCGGACCTTCTTCGAGAGGGCGGAGCCGATCTCGCCCAACCTGACGGTCCCCCAGTATCTCGGCACGCTCGCGGCCAACGCCACGACCATCATCAACGCCCAGGACTACGGCCGCACCGTCTACGACCTCGCCACGCGCCGCGCGCTCATCATCATCGGCGAGGACATGGTGACGGGAGCCTACGACAGTCCGGTCGATTTCACGCCGCAGGCGCAGATCGAGGAGGCCGAGACGCGGCTCTACGATCTGAGCCGCCGCCAACTCGACGCTAAGAGCGCAGACGATGGGCTCGAGTTCGCTGATGCCACGCGAGCGACAGAGTCTGCGCCGTATCTCGTCAAAGGGCTCATAACCTGCGGTTCAACGAATGCCGTTTATGGACCTAGCAGGGCTGGGAAAACCTTCCTTGCGCTCGACATCGCGTTTCACATCGCGCGCGGCAAACGGTATGGCGGCCGGCGCG
>CAXMLT010000686.1:0-2616 GCA_964194245.1 uncultured Hyphomicrobium sp. | reverse complement strand
CAACATAATGTTTCCGGTCAGACTCTCAGCAAATACGCTGCCGTCAGCCCGACGATTCCTGCGCCAACGTCGGCAACATCTGCGGCACCGGAATCTAAAAGTCGAGGATAGGTGGTCTCCGGCGCCGTACTAGCCCAGCAACACTCTGCTTTACCAGGGAGCTCCATCATCTTGCCGTTTCCCAAAAAACCTCGCTCTCGGCAACATCGCAACGGTTGTCCCGTTTTCCTCGCTATTCAGCGACGATATGGATTTTTCCCGTCATGAAAGGATGAAACCGACAGTAATAGTCGATCTCGCCTGCACGGGTCACCTGCAGCTCCGCAGACTTCCCCGCAGCGATCATCACATCCCAATCTCCGCCCTTTGTCGCCGTAGCCGTATGGTCGACGAAGTCGCCGTTCACCCATTGGACGGTGTCACCCACTCGAGCCGTGATCTCCGCTGGTGAGAAGGCGAGATCGTTGATCTTGATTTGCACGATTTCACCCGCCAGCGCCGAAGCGACGCTGGTCAGGTAAAAGAGCGCCAATATGCCCCCATAACGCACAGCCCGCATCTCCCTGTTCCTATTTGAAGTTGGCTGCGATTTTTTCGGCATGCTGCTCGTGGCCTTGGAAGATCTTGAGGCCGGTCTGCAGCAAGCTTTTCAGTTCAGCGTTTTGAGCAGAAGGGATGAGGGTCTTCTCGAGAGCGGCAAGGACCGTCTTGTGAAAGGCGACCTCGTTGTCGATGTAGGCTCTGTCGAAAGCGGCTCCCGAAAGCTTCGCAAGCTTGGCTTGCTTCTCGGCATCTTGTTTGACGAGGCTCTTACTCGTGTCGTTGTCCTCAGGCGTGACGCCGAGCTTCTTGACGAGTGCCAGGGCCTTGTCATTCACAGCCGTGTGGTCCGTCACCATGTTGTTGGCAAAGGCGCGAACGCTTTCGTCTTTCGACTTTTCGAGCGCCACCTTGGCTGCCTTGACGTCGATGTCGCCCGCCGTATAGGCGATGTGGGCGATCTGCGCATCCGACGGTTTGTCGGCAGCCTGTGCAGTTGCAGTCAAAGTCGCGAGCAGGATCGCCGCGGCCAAGGCGCATGCCTGTGAAAACACCATTTCTCATTCCTCCTGGTTAAGCAGTCTGGCGTTGCGCGCGATCACACCGTATTGCGGTCATTTGAACACGAGGCAGGGACCGGTATCGGCGTTCCGGCCCCCGCCTCTCCTGACTATGGGAGATCCACATAGTCAGAGTTCAGCCCGCCTGTCGGGGTAACGAGCGATGATCGAGAAGGCAAAAGCTAACGGTGTCCTTCGACATGACAGACATGTTGGCCTTTCCACCCGAAACGGGTAGCCTCGGTTTATACCTATTGCCGCTGTATCCCCTTTTCTTAGATTTCCTTTTCTTATGAGGGTTGGTCCCACCCTTTTCGCGCCGCTTGCAAACGTATCGATACCAATTCTGTCAGCGCCTCCAACTTGGCGCGTCCGCGCTGGATCGGTTATTACCGGCGAGCTCGCTATGGTGAGTTTCAGGACTGCGATCACGCACACCGCTTCTTTTAGGCGAATGGGCCGGCGGCGAAGAGCTGATCACGGCACGGGTCGAGCTGGGAGCCCTGCAATTTCACGGGCGCCACTTTAGCGGCGCCGGTCAATACGCAAAGTTTTGGTGCGGATTGGTACAGATCTCTTGTTACATCGAAGGGCTTTCTTGTTTCGTCGCAGCCGCTGGAAAAAGGAGGATTGCATGCCGGCCCCGATTTATCCGTCAACCACGCAAGAACTTTCCAAGGAGCGCCGCGAATTGGCGCCTGAAACCGAGACCGCCTTCCAGGCCTTCAGTCAAAAAGTATTCGCGGAAGGCGCCCTTTCCGCGAAGAACAAGCAGATCATCGCCGTTGCGGTCGCGCATGTTACGCAATGTCCCTACTGCATCAAGGGCCATACCAAGGCAGCTTTGCGACATGGTGCGTCGCGCAAGGAGCTGATGGAAGCCATCCGGGTCGCAGCTGAAATGCGCGCCGGCGGCGCCTATGCTCATTCCGTCCTCGCGATCGAGGCAATGGAAAAAGCTACGACACCAACACAGCCATGAGCCTTCTCGGATCGGAGTGCCGGTGAACGACGCTCGATGTTCACGCTCGTTCCAGAGGTTGCCGATCTCATCGCGGCAAGATCACCGGAAACACTTTTGTGTGCCGCCGGCGATGGGCGATGAAAATCGCAGAGGCCAGCAATTCACCAATGGGGCATATCTCGTTCTATCACCAACTCGGCTTGGAGGCTTTCGACGTCACGGAAAATCGACGCGACCGCCAGCGTGCGCCCGCTCGCCTTGAAGCGCTGAAGGTAATCCTTGGCAACGATGTCGCCATCAGTCTCGAGTTCGTCCCATTTCTCGGCATGGCCGACGTAGTTGATCGAGATGTCGTAGTTCTGGCTCCAGAAGAAGGGCACCGCGGTGAATTTCTCGCGGCAACCCAGCATATTGAGCGCCGCAGCCTGCCCCTGGCGCTCGGCCACCACCCAATGCTCGACGCGAATGTTCTCACCACTGTGTGGATCGGGCCAGCGTGCGATGTCGCCGGCAGCGAAGATCCCGGGGATGTCCCGTTCGCTGTTGAAAAGC
>CAXMLT010000685.1:0-4206 GCA_964194245.1 uncultured Hyphomicrobium sp. | reverse complement strand
TGTCCACGCATTTCGGCGGGCGGCGCGGTGCTTATGTTCCGCTTATGTTCTAGACATAGGCCACCCCGGTCGGGTTGGCAAGACCGGGAACGGGGCAAGACTCAGCGATAGCGCGCTGTCTCGGCCGCCGACGACAGGTCGCGCATGACCTTCGTCGGCATCTTCGCCGACGCCGGGCAGGAGTTGTTCTTGAGCCCGTCGTAGACCGCGACCACGTCGCCGCGGAACTGCTGCGCGACCGCACGGCGCGCGACACCGGTCGCGACCGATCCGTTGCTCCAGCGCGCGCTGCACATCATCTTCGTCAGGTACGTGGTCAGGTCGGTCTTGTAGTTGTCGACGGCTACAGGTGCGGGTGCGAAGCCGGCGACCCCACCGGGCAACGCCGACGTCGTCACCGGCTGCGGGGCCGGCGCGCTGGTCAGGCTCTGCCAGCGCTGCTGGTCGGCGCTCCCCTGCCAGTTCACTGACCCGCCGAGCAGCGACGCCACCGCCTCCGCCGAGCGCACGCGCACGTCGTCGTTGGCGATGCCCTGGATCTTGCTCTTGAGGTCTGCGAGCTGCGCCTCGTCGGGGGCCTGGATCGCGATCGCGGAAATATCGGTGAGGCCAGCGGGGCTCCACTCCGGCAGCGTCGTCATCCATACGGTGACGCCGCGCAGATCGGCGCCGGCTATCCTGGCGCCGGTCAGGTCGGCACCTTCGAGCCGCGCCCGTTGCAGGCTCGCCGCTTCGAGATCGGCGCCGCGCATCACGGCCCCCTGCATCTGCGCAAAGTTGAGCACGGTCCCCTGCAAGGCGGCGCTCGAGAAATCGGCCGACTGAAGCTCCGCGCCGGTCAGGTCGGCGCCCTGCAACGCGGCATTGAGAAAGTTGGTGCCCTGCGCCTGCACGCCGCCCGTCAAGTCGGCTTTCTCCAGGTGCGCGCTGGAAAAGCTCGCGCCGATGAGCGAGGCGTTGCTGAGATCGGTGCCTTCGAGCTGGGCCTCGTCGAGCTTCGCGTCGCGCAGGTCGATCCCCGACAGATGCGCGTTGGCGAGTTGCGCGCGCGTCAGATCGACGTTGTGGGCGGAGGCGCAATTTGCCGCCGCGCGGTCGTTGGCGAGCAACAGCCGGTCCATCTCGGCGCAGGTGAGCCAGGCGTCCTCGAGATTGGCGCCGACGAGGCTCGCCCCGTCGAGAGCCGCGCCGGTGAGGTCGGCGCCGCGCATGTCCGTGCGGTCGAGCTTGGCGTAGCGCAGGTCGCGGCCGCGCAGCTTCAGGCGCTTGTCGCCGCCCTCCAGCTTGTTCTCCTCGACGAGATCGGAATCGGTGACGATGATGTTGCGGCGGAAGACGCCGAACAGCGTGCCGTCGGCGCGCGCCGACAGGAACGGCAGCACGAACCCGATCTGCTGGGCGCGGCTTGCCGCGTCGGTCCCGCTGCCTCCCACCCAGTGGCGGCTGACGCGGTCGAGCGTCTCGCCCGGCACGGTCGCGGCAAACAGCGACAGGTAGGCGACGAGCGCCAGCACCGCCGTGGTCGCGATCGATCCTAAGGGATGCGCGGCGGTCGAGCGCCAGAGGGCCTGAAAGAAGGATGGCTCTGGCCGCATCAGGAATACGCCGATCATCAGCACCAGCACGATATCGAACAAGAGCGCGATGCGGTTGATCCACGTCGTCGTCACGTCGTGATAGGGCAGGAAGGCCACCTGCATGTAGAGCAGCAGGATCACCGGCAGGATGACGATCGTCAGCCACGACATGATGTTGAGGAAGCCGCTCATGACGACGCTGCGCTGCGGGCCCGCGATCGCCTGCACGAAGAAGAAGTTGTGCAATTCGAGCCGCAAGGGGTGCGTCCGCCGCGAGCTCGTCTCCAACAGGCGGATCGAGTGATCGAACTCGAGCGTCTTGCGGGCTAGCAGCACGAGCTGCGCCATGATGCCGAGGTGGAACAGCACGAGCACGATGGGGGCGAACTGGAAGAACTGCTTGAGCTGGATCTTGACCTGCAGGATCGGCAGCTGTACCGGCGTCTCGAGCAGCAGCGCCTCGTGGGTGACGCCCGCCACGGCGATCACGAGGTAGGTCATGACCGCCAGGAACAGCAGCCAGCCGGTATGGGAGGTGTCGCTCGAGCTGTTGACAGCCTCGAGCAAGCTGTAGGGGTTGACCGGCGTTTCGATGTCCGGATCAACGCGCGCCATTTCCACCATCCGGTACGCCCCCACCCAAACCCACGCGCAGATTGCGCGAAACTTAACGGAAAAAGTGTGACGCTCGCCACGAAGAGTGGGCGGTTCCCCGACCTGCCCCTTGCTCTTTCCCCACGGACCATTGCATGAGTCAAGCTTAAGCCCCCGTCAGCGTCCGCCGGCCGCCCAAGGTTAAGGGCGGACCAGTGCCTTCCTCTCAACGACGAGCTGCGCGCGTGAGCACCCCCCAATACAATTGCCGCAAGTGCCCCGGCTATTGCTGTTCCTACCCCCTGATCCCGCTCGATGGGCGCGACGTGGAGCGGCTTGCGAAGCATTTCGGGCTGACCTTCAAGGTGGCCAGGGCGAAATTTACCAAGGTGGCGCATGGGCGGAAATATGCCATGCGGCGTAAAAAGGACACGGTTTACGGCCGCATCTGCCGCTTCTTCGACACCGAGAAGCGGTGCTGCACCGTCTACAAGGCACGCCCGAGCGTATGCCGTTCGTTTCCCGGCGCCGGCCGCTGCGGCTACTACGACTTTCTGGCCTTCGAGCGCCGCGCGCAGGAGGACGACGAGTTCATCGCGCTGACCGACCACATGGATTGAGCCGCGCCGCCGTTAGTCCACGGGGCTGGCAAACCTGTAGGAGCCCTGCACGAAGAGGGCGGTCTGCTCCACCTGGAAGTCCACGAGCTGTTCGGGCGTCCTGCTGAACAAGGCCGTTCTGCCAGGCCCCTGCATCGCCCAGTAGCGTCCGCCGACGCCGACGCTGAACTCCGGCGTCACATCGTAGGAGACGACACCCTCGAGCTGTACGCCGCTGCCATGGCCGTTCGCCGGTGAAAACTGGCTCGGCTCGCTGGTACGCAGCGGATGAAAATCCACTCCACCGAAGCTCACGATGGGCAGATAGGCGACGTCGGCGGATATCCGCAGCCATGGCGTCAGCCTCAGCTCGGCTGAGGTGCCGAGCCGCCAGGAGATCCAGCTGTCCTTTTCCTGGGGAAGAGCTGCCGCCCCGATGCGAAATCAGGGTTGCAATTGCTGGGCGGCGACAGCGTGAGATCGGTGCAGTTGAAGGCGCTCAGCATGTAGCGGAAGTAGTTGTAGCCGATGAACGGCGTAATCTTGTAGTTGGGCGCGCGGAGCACGTCGTAGCCGACATCGAGTGTGAAGTAGCGCAGCTTTTCGGTGGTGGGAGAGTCGGTGTTCGAGTAGCCCGTAACGAGCGTCGCAGGCGCGGGGGGATCGGGTACCCGGTTGCCCCAGTCCTCGTCGTTGATGTGCCCCTGGTCACCGCGGCCCATGCCGAGGAAGCCCTTCACCATGACGTTCTCGGGCGTATCGATGCGGGCAAAGAGCTCGCCGCTGCCTGTCGTCATGTTGTCCCAGGTCAGACGCGAATTGTTGACCGGAAGGCCCGTGACGAGATTGCCGAGATCCTTCTGGAAGCGCGTCCATCCGTAGACGTAGTGGGCCCCGAACTCGCTCTGAAATCCGGGCACGTGCACCGTCTGAACATTGCCGGCAAGCTCGTCGAGGGACGGCGGCGCGCCGTAGTCATAGAGCCGGTAATTGAGCGCGAGCTTCACCGCATGCACGTCCTGGCTCACGCTCGCCGCTCGTCCATCTGGGGCCGTCGAGCCGACGATGCCGGGCAGGCCCGCACCGGAGATCGGTCCCGCCGGAGGCGTGGCGACGTCGTGACCCCGAAGTGCAGGTAGTCGTACTCGAGCCCGAGCGACCAGCGGCCGGTGAGCGCCACTTCGCCGCCAGCGCCCAGCGTCCAGCCGAGCTGCGTGAAGTTGGTCTTGCTCCTCTCGTTTTCGGGGCCGAAGTCTCCCGCCATGATGTTGTTGACGGCCATGTCAATGGAGTTGTGCATCCAAGCGAGACCACCCTTGCCGTAGAGCAGGATGCGCCCCTGCGGCCCGAGCGCTACGCCGGCGCGGCCCGTCAGGGTACCGAACCAGTCAGGCTGAGACTGGCAGGGCGCGCCGAAGGCGCCGCCGATGAAATTC
>CAXMLT010000684.1:0-3689 GCA_964194245.1 uncultured Hyphomicrobium sp. | reverse complement strand
CCCGCGCGGCAGGCCGCCGATGCCGAGTGCGATGTCGAGGCCAAGGGAGCCGGAGGAGATCGCCTCGACGTCCATGGACTGATCATTGGCGCCGAGCCGCATGACCGAGCCCTTGCCGTGCATCTTCTCGATCTGCGTGAGCGCGTGCTCCAGCGCCTTCATCTTGTCCATCGCACCCCCTTCGACCACACGGAATTCCGGCTTCGTCATCATGTCCGTTCACCTTATGGCATGCGCGTTATGTTCTCAATTTCGACTCATATGTACATGATTTGTTCTTGTGCGTCCATTTTTGAGACGTCGTAGCGGCACGGCCACGCCCAGCGTGCGATCGGCTCGACGCCGCCTCGCAACGCTTCCCTTGCGCGCCCACCTGAAGCCATGTGCATGATGCCATTGGCCGCTAAGCACCCGCCAGAAAACGAGATATTCTAGGCGCTTCATCGGGGGCCGATTCGCGATTTCGATGTCGGAGGACACCAGCCAGCCGGGCGAGGCCAATTCGAAGGCCGTGACGGATGCCGCGACCGCCGCCGCGGCAGCCGAAATTGCGCCTGCGCCGGAAGTTGTATCACCTGAAGCCGACCCAGCCGGAGCCGCCGACGCTGCCACGGACACCTCGGGTGCCGTCCGCAACCTGTTCGGCGCGCTCGACGCCGACCAGCGCATCCGCATTGTGGTCAAGCAGAACGAGCGCACCCTGTGGGCCGGCGCCGCCGCCGTGACGCTCATCTATGTGGGCATCATCGCCCTGCAGGTGATGCAGCTCTCTCCCGCCGAGCTCGCCGAGATGGCAAAGCGCAAGCGTGGCCAGGATGCGCCGGAATCGATCAGCGTCGAGCTCGTCCCCGATCCCGATAAGACCTCCAAGACGCAGAAGTGGCAGGAGGGCCAGACTGCTGCGCAGAACCCGGAGCAGCCGCCGCAGCAGTACCAGCCGCCTCAGGTCGCGAGCCCGCAGCAGCCGCAGCTCCAGGAACCGCCCGCCAAGGAGGATCCGAAGGCGAAGGAGGAGGCAAAATCCGAGGACGAAGCCAAGCCCGAAGAGGATGCCCCTAAGGCCGATGAGGAGAAGCAGTTCGGACCGACGCTTCCCGATCTCAATACTCTCGTTGACGCCGCCGCGGCCGACCTCGACCGCAAGATCAAGGATGCGCTGGACCGGAAAAAGCAACAGCAGAGGCAGCGCGAGCAACGCCAGGCCGCGGCGCCCGGCGGCGCGCTGCAGATTCGCGGCACCGGCGCCTCCGGCCGCTCCGATCCGTTTTCGCGCAGCGTCATCGCTGCGCTGATGAAGACGCGCCCCGGCCCCTTTGCGCTGTGGGGACGCGTGCTCGTGTCGTTCCAGATCTCTGAATCGGGGCAGGTTGCTTACGTGCACCTGTTACAGTCGAGCGGGAACACGGCGCTCGATCAGGCGGCGATCAACGCTATCCGCAAGGCACAGTTCGAGCGCCCGCCGACCGGCCTGTCGCCGGACGACCGCACCTACATCATCGACTACATCTTCGGCTAATGCCCCTCGCGAATCGGCGTCGCGCCGACTGGCCGCGCGGCCCCGCGTCTGGGGCGACACGTCGTGAAGCCCCCGAATCGAGGCATGGTGCCGGCAGGAACCTCAAATCGCGGAGGGGCGTCATGCGCGTCACTGCACTGGCGAGCGTCGCATGCGGAATGCTCTCGTCGCTCGCGTACGCCGACGGCGTCGAAGCGCCCCCCAAGCTCGTCGCCGCCCCGAGCGGCTGGACCTATCAGTTCACACCTTACGGATGGGTGCCGTGGGTGAGCGGCGACGCCGTCGTGCGCGGCCGCAGCTTCTCCGTCAACGAAACGCCGATCGAGGTGCTCGAAGAGCTCAACTTCGCGTGGATGAGCTACCAGCAGGCCAAGAACGGGCCGCTGACGCTCTTCTCCGACGTCATCTACGCCAGCGTTGCCTCGGGCGGCTCGTTCGCAACCTCGAAAACCTTCTCGCCGAACGTCAACGGCACCCTCGGCGGCGCGCTCTCCGCCGACTACAAATATTGGATCATCGAGGCGGGCGGCACCTACGAGATCGCGAGCTGGAACTCGCGCGGCGGCCGCTATGCGACGCCCGACACCCAGCTCGAGCTGCTCGCCGGCGGCCGCTACTGGCACCAGGAGCTCGACATCGCGGTGGCACTTGCCGGCACTGTCAACGTCAACGGGCTGATCGTCTCGGGCGACCGCGCCTTGGCCCACTCCGGCGGAATCGAATGGGTCGATCCGTTCATCGGCGCGCGCATCCGCTTTCAGCCGGCGCCCGGCGAGGAGGTCGTGGTGCGCGGCGACATCGGCGGCTTCGGAGCGGGAAGCAAGTTCACTTGGCAGGCGCTAGCAACCTACAATTGGCAGGTCTGCCCGCAAGGGCCCATGCTGATCGACGGCTACGTCGGTTGGCGCGCGCTGCAGGTCGACTATGCGCAAGGGGCGGGCGTCGAGCGCTACGAGTTCGACGTGCTCCAGCAGGGCCCGGTCATGGGCTTCACCGGCCGGTTTTAAGCGCGAGCCCGGGAGGGCCGCACACCGGGTTTTAGCGGTGCTGCAACCGCCAGCCAATACCGTTCAGGCGGCGGTGTGCATTGCGGACAGCCATTCATCGCCCACGCGGGTCAACACGTGGCTGGATTTGGCATCAAGCCTTTTCCCTGTGTTCTCTTCGGGACCCGAGGCGGTATATTCGGTCGCGATCAAGATGACTGCGCCAAGTTGGCGAACGCCCAGGACCTTGATCCGAATTCTGGTCCAACCCTGCTCGACAATCCCTTGCAGCAGGCGGGCGATTTGTTCGCGACCTTCCACCACAACGTAACCGACGAGGATAGAGTCTGGTGTGTAGAGTTGAGCAACAGCCTGGGTTCCTAGCTCGTTCCAAGTCCTTTCCCACCGACCGATAAAGTCGCTGGCGATCTGATGCGGATTTTCGCTCACCGGCGCACCCTCATTGAGCCAAAGGCGACTTGTTCAAAGTTCCACTACCAGGCTCTCTCCCCACCGGAGCGAGGGGTGAAGATGGAGATAAGCGCGCCGATTTTCTGAGAGCAAAAACCTTTCCGACTGACAGGATTGGAAAGACGCTACCGCGCGAGCTCTTCCTTCACCTTGGCCGCGAGCTGCGGCAGCGAGAAGGGCTTGGGCAGGAACGAGAACTCCTCCTCCCCGAGGCTCGCCTTGAAGGCGTCGTTGGGATAGCCCGAGACGAAGATGATCTTGAGGTTCGGGTTCTTCTTGCGCAGCTCTTTGAGCAGCGTGGGGCCATCCATCTCCGGCATCACCACATCGGAGACGACAATGTCGATCTTGCCCTTGTTCTTCTCCATGACCTCGAGCGCCTCGACGCCGCTTGCGGCTTCGAGCACCTTGTAGCCCTGGCGCTTCAGCGCGCGCGCGGCGAAGTTGCGCACGACCTCCTCGTCCTCGACGAGAAGCACGCGGCCCGTGCCGGTGAGATCGGCGGCCTTGTGCTCCTTCTTTTTCTCCTTCGGCGCTACTTCTTCGTCCTTTTCACCGAGATGACGCGGAAGATAGATGCGGAAGGTCGTGCCCTTGCCAACCTCGCTCTCGGGATAGATGTAGCCGCCCGACTGCTTCACCATGCCGTAGACCGACGCGAGCCCGAGCCCGGTGCCCTTGCCGATGGCCTTCGTCGTGAAGAACGGCTCGAAGAT
>CAXMLT010000683.1:0-4632 GCA_964194245.1 uncultured Hyphomicrobium sp. | reverse complement strand
GGTGCAGAAGGGCGAGACGCTGATCGACACCGCGATGACGCTCAACGCCATGCGGCCCGACATCATCGTGGTGCGCCACCATGCGGCGGGCGCCGTGGAGCTGCTCGCCCAGAAGATCGACTGCTCGGTGATCAACGCCGGCGACGGCGCGCACCAGCATCCGACCCAGGCGCTGCTCGACGCCCTCACGATCCGCCGCGTCAAGGGGCGCGTCGCGGGGCTCACGGTGGCCATCTGTGGCGACATCCTGCACAGCCGCGTCGCCCGCTCCAATATCAACGTGCTCAACACCCTCGGCGCGCGCGTGCGCATCGCCGCGCCCTCGACGCTGCTGCCGGCGCGGCCCGAGCGGCTCGGCGCGGAAGTCTTCACCGACATGTGGAAGGCTCTCGAAGGCGTCGACGTCGTCATGATGCTGCGCCTGCAGCGCGAGCGCATGGAGGGCTCCTACGTGCCCTCGACGCGCGAATACTTCCACTTCTTCGGCCTCGACCAGGAGAAGCTCGCCCGCGCAAAGCCGGATGCCGTCGTCATGCACCCGGGTCCCATGAACCGCGGCGTGGAGATCGCCTCGACCGTCGCCGACCACTCGCGCAGCGTCATCCGCGACCAGGTGGAGATGGGCGTTGCCGTGCGCATGGCCGTGCTCGAAGCGCTGGCCCGAAACCTGCCCAAGCGATGAACGCCGCCGCGACGAGCCCCAGGAAAGCCGCCAACGGGACAAAGCACGCGGGCGGCGTCGTCTTCATCAACGCGCGCCTGATCGATCCCTCCTCCGACCGCGACGAGCCGGGGGGCCTTCTGGTGCTCGATGGCAAGATTGCGGATCTGGGCCCGCACCTGCGCCGCAACGCGCCCGAAGGCGCCGAGGTTATCGACTGCAAGGGGCACGTGCTCGCCCCCGGCATCGTGGATGCGCAGGTGTTCACTGGCGAGCCCGGCAACGAGCATCGCGAGACCTTGAAGACCGCGAGCCACGCCGCTGCGGCCGGCGGCGTCACGACCATGGTCGTTATGCCCGATACCAATCCGGTCATCGATCAGGTCGCGCTCGTCGATTTCATCCAGCGGCGCGCGCGCGACAACGCCATCGTCAACGTGCACACGATGGCGGCGATGACCAAGGGTCTCAAGGGCGAGGAGATGACCGAGATCGGCCTCCTGAAGCGGGCCGGCGCGGTTGCCTTCTCCAACGGCAAGTCGAGCGTCGCCAACACGCGCGTCATGCGCAACGTGCTCCTCTACGGCCGCGACTTCAACGCGCTCGTCTCGCACCACACGGAGGATGCCTTCCTCTCGCAGACGGCGTCGATGAACTCAGGCGAGGTCGCGGCACGGCTCGGCTTGCCGGGCGTTCCGAAAGCTGCCGAGACGATCGTGCTCGAGCGCGACGTGCGTCTCGTCGAGATGACAGGCGGGCGCTACCACGCCGCAACGATCAGTTGCGCGGAGAGCCTCGAGGTGATCCGCTCGGCGAAAGCGCGCAAGCTGCCGGTGACCTGCGGCGTCTCGATCAATCACCTGACGCTGAACGAGAATGACATCGGCCCCTACCGCACCTTCTTCAAGGTGCGGCCGCCGCTGCGTAGCGACGACGACCGCACCGCCATGATCCGCGGCGTCGCCTCGGGCGACATCGACGTCATCGTCTCGAGCCACGACCCGCAGGATGCCGACGACAAGCGGCGCCCGTTCGCCGAGGCGACCGACGGCGCCGTCGGTCTCGAGACGCTACTGCCGGCTGCGCTGCGCCTCTGTCACTCGGGCGAGCTGACGTTATTGACGCTGTTCAAGGCGCTGACCTTGAACCCTGCAAAGCTCCTGGGCCTGCCCGGCGGGCACCTCGTCAAGGGGGCCGTTGCCGACCTCATCCTGGTCGATCTCGACACGCCCTGGGTGTTGAACAAGGACCAGCTCCGCTCACGCTCCAAAAATTCGCCGTTCGACGAAAGCAAGCTGCAGGGGCGCGTGTTGCGCACACTTGTTGCCGGCCAGACGGTCTTCGAACTCGCTTGAGACTTGCGCAGCCGCAGCTACGTCGCGGCAACCTCGACCTCGAGATATTCCACTCGGCTTGATGGCAGCGGAATGGGCTGGTTGTCCTCGCGCATTCCAGCGAGGTGAAGCTCTATGGCTTCCCGCAGCAGCGTCTCGACCTCCTTCTGGGTAGCGGCGCTGGCAACGCACCCCCCCAGATCGGGCACATAGGCCGAGAAATTGCCGCCGGCCCGCTCAATCACGATCGCGTATCTCATCGCATGCATCCCCTCTCCCCGTCCTTACGGAGAGAGGGTTAGGGTGAGGGGCAGCAGATGGCAACGGCCCTAAGTTGTTCCCCCTCACCCGGCACGCATGCTGTGCATGCCGCGCCGACCTCTCCCCGCCGGGGAGAGGTGAGGTCGTGCCGCATTCACTCACCTCTCCCTGAGGGAGAGGTCGGAAGCGATCGGAAGATCGCTTCCGGGTAGGGGGTTTGGGCGCAGCCACACCATGCCGCGCGATCCTCTTCACTTGAGGCCGCCCAAATCTACCAGTACGCTGGCGGCGAGCGGATGTGAGCTCCGCGGAGCCTGGGCGTTGCCATGAACGTATTCTTGAATGTTTACACGCTAGGTGCGCTCGCGCTCGGCTATCTCCTCGGCTCGATCCCGTTCGGTCTCCTGCTCACGAGCGCGGCCGGTCTCGGCGACGTGCGCGCCATCGGCTCGGGCAATATCGGCGCCACCAACGTCCTGCGCACCGGCCATAAGGGCCTTGCCGCGCTGACGCTCCTCCTCGACGGGCTGAAGGGCACCGCGGCCGTGCTCATCGGGTACCAGCTCGGTGCGCTCGGCGGCGTCGCGATCCTCGCCTCCTATATGGCGGGTCTCGGGGCCTTCCTCGGTCACGTCTTCCCCGTGTGGCTCAACTTCCGCGGCGGCAAGGGGGTCGCGACCTACATCGGCGTGCTGCTCGGAGTTTCCTGGCCGCTCGGGCTGGCCTTCGTCGCCATATGGATCGTGGTGGCACTCCTGACGCGCTACTCCTCGCTGTCGGCGCTGGTTGCCGCCCTTGTGATGCCGATCGGGGCCCTGGCGACCGGCGACCGCGCTACCGCTCTGCTGTCAGCCATCCTCACCGCGCTTCTGATCTACAAGCACCGCGCCAACATCCGTCGTCTCGCGTCTGGTGAGGAGCCGAAGATCGGTGCCCGGGCGTGAGCCACTCGCGTTGTTCTCGCCGCCGCCCCCTGCGGCCGAGCTTTCGCACTCCGAGCGGCTCGCCTGTCTTCGCCTCATCCGCTCCGAGAACGTCGGCCCTGTCACCTTTCGCGATCTGATCGCCCATTTCGGCAGTGCGGGGGCCGCGCTTGATGCCATGCCCGAGCTATCGCGGTGCGGAGGCTTCAGGCGCGCGATCCGGCTGTGCACTCTGAGCGAGGCGGAATCGGAGCTCGAGCGCGCCGACCGAGCCGGCGCCGAGTTGCTGTTCATGACGGAGGCGCACTATCCGACGCCGCTTGCCGCGCTCGATGCCCCGCCGCCGCCTGCTCTACGCCAAAGGTCGCTTGGGATTGCTCGGCCGGCCGACGGTCGCCGTCGTCGGCTCGCGCCAATGCTCGGCAGCCGGAGCCAAGCTTGCCCGCCACTTCGCGACCGAGCTGGGGCGCGCGGGCTACGTCGTCGCCTCGGGGCTCGCCCGCGGCATCGACAGCGTCGCGCACGCCTCCGCGCTTGAGCACGGCACGGTCGCTGTACTCGCCGGCGGCATCGATGTCGTTTATCCACCCGAGCACGAGGCCCTGCAGGCGGCAATCGCCGAGCGCGGCTGCCTGCTGACCGAGATGCCCATCGGCTTCGTGGCGAGAGGCAAGGATTTCCCGCGCCGCAACCGCATCATCTCCGGCGTGTCCCTGGGCGTTCTGATCGTGGAGGCGGCGCGGCGATCAGGCACGCTCGTCACCGCGCGGCTTGCCGCCGAGCGGGGCCGCGAGGTGTTCGCGGTGCCGGGCCACCCGCTCGACCCGCGCGCGGAGGGCACCAACAAGCTCCTGAAGTCGGGTGCGACGCTGGTGACGGAGGCGAGCGACCTCTTATCCGCTCTGACCCCGCTGACGGGCCGGCCGGCCATGCAGCTGCGCGATGAAGGACCGGCTCTGCTTGGCCAGGGCCTCGCCACAATGCCATCCGACCTCTCGGATGGCGACCGCAGCCGCGTCGTGGGAGCGCTCGGGCCCGCGCCCGTGGACGTCGACACGCTCGTTCGCGGGACGGGCCTCGGCATCCGCTCGGTACAGATCGCGCTGATCGAGCTTGCCCTGGCGGGGCGGATCGAACGGCACGGAAACGGGCTCGTCTCGCTGGCCCAAAGCCCCTGATCGGCCCCGTGAATGACCCTCTGACGTTGGGTTGGCGTGTGAGGGCGTGCCTAGTGCTCGCTCTCGCCGCTCTGGAGATGGGCTTCCACCAGCGCCGCGCCGAGAATCGCCGACAGCGTCCTATATCCACTCTTGTCGGCAAGCTGTTTCAGCTCGCGGATAATGTCAGGGTTTCGGCCTCGCCGCCGGCTAATTACAACCAATACGTGTATCTGAATATCATTAACCACTTTAGATGGCAACCGATATTGCCCGCTATCCCGGATTGTGGCGGG
>CAXMLT010000682.1:0-6190 GCA_964194245.1 uncultured Hyphomicrobium sp. | reverse complement strand
CCTGCCGGTGTCGCAGTATCCCGACGTTACCCCGCCGACGGTGGTCGTGACCGCGCGCTATCCCGGCGCCAGCTCGGCGACGGTCGCGCGCGAGGTCGCGCTTCCCATCGAGCAGAAGGTCAACGGCGTCGAGGGCATGATCTACATGTCCTCGCTCTCGACTAGCGACGGGCAATACACGCTTACCGTGACCTTCAAGATCGGCACCGACGGCGACAAGGCGCAGATCCTGGTTGAGAACCGCGTGTCGAGCGCGCTCGCCTCGCTCCCCGACAGCGTCCAGAAGCAGGGCGTGCAGACCAACAAGAAATCGACCTCCATCCTAGAGATCGTGGCGCTCACCTCGCCCGATAGCCGCTACGACAGCCTGTTCCTATCGAACTACGCGACGATAAACCTGCTCGATGAGGTCTCGCGCCTTGACGGCGTCGGCAGCGTTGCCGTGTTCGGCGCCGGCCAGTACGCGATCCGCATCTGGCTCGATCCGCAGAAGCTGCAGGCGCGCGGCCTCGTGCCCAAGGACGTTATCGACGCCGTCAACCTGCAGAGCCGGTCAACCAGCGCCGGACAGGTGGGCCTGCCGCCGGTGCCGCAGGGGCAGAACTTCCAGTATTCGATCAACGTGCGCGGCAAGCTCGACGCGGTCTCCGAGTTCGAGAACATCATCGTCAAGACCGACAGCGGCGGCCGCATCACGCGGTTGAAGGACGTCGCGCGCGTGGAGCTCGGCGCGCAGCAGTACAGCCAGACCTTCAAGCTCGACCAGAAGCCGTCGGCGGGGCTTGCCGTCTACCAGCTCCCCGACGCCAACGCGCTGGAAGTGGCAAAGCGCGTCGAAGAGCGCATGAAAGTGCTGGTGAAAGCCTTCCCCGAGGGGATGAGCTGGACCATCCCGTTCGATACGACGAAGTTCGTGAGCTCGGCCGTTCACGATGTCTACCGCACCTTGATCGAGGCGGCGCTGCTCGTGCTCGTCGTGATCCTCGTATTCCTACAGGACTGGCGCGCGACGCTGGTGCCGGCAACGACGGTGCCCGTCACGATCATCGGCGCCTTCGCGGCCATGGCCGCACTCGGCTTCAGCGTCAACCTGTCGACGCTGTTTGCCATCATCCTGGCGATCGGCATTGTCGTTGACGACGCGATCATCGTGGTGGAAGGCGCAGCCAAGCACATCGAGCAAGGGCTCTCCCCGCACGATGCTGCGGTCAAGGCCATGGACGAGCTCCTAGGTCCTATCATCGGCATCACGCTCGTCTTGATGGCGGTGTTCGTGCCGGCGGCATTCCTGCCCGGCCTCTCCGGCCAGATGTACCGCCAGTTCGCACTCGTCATCGCCGCGACGTCGCTCATCAGTGCTATCAACGCCATGACGCTGAAGCCGACGCAGTGCGCGCTTTGGCTGCGCCCGGTTAAGCCGCCTGAGCAGCGCAACTTCTTCTATCGCGGCTTCAACAACGTCTATAACCGGCTGGAGCACGCCTACGCGGGTCTCATCAAGCGCATGGTGTCCCACTCGGGCGTGATGGCGCTGATCGTCGCTGGCCTCGTGGTCCTTGCCGTGTACTCGCTAAGCCGCGTGCCGACCGGCTTCCTGCCAATCGAGGACCAGGGCTACTTCCTCGTCATTGCACAGCTTTCCGAGGGCGCCTCTCTCGAACGAACTACGCGCGCGCTCGACGACATAACAACCCGGGTGCAGGCGCAGCCCGGCGTTGAGAAGGTCGTCGCCATCGCCGGTCTCGCCGCGCTGAACGACAGCGCCAGCTTGTCGAGCGCGGGCGTCGCCTACGTCATCCTGAAGGATTGGGGCCAGCGCAAGAAAGGCGAGGACCTGCTCGGCCTCTACAAGGGCCTCTCCGCGCGCGTGCAGACGATCCCCGACGGCACCGCGCTCGTGATCCCGCCGCCCGCCATCCAGGGCATCGGCAACGTGGCCGGCGCCACCATGAAGGTCGAAATCCGCGACGGCAGCTTCGACTACTTCAAGCTGCAGCGCCTTGCCGATGCGATCGCCGACCGCGCGCGCGGCCAGTCGATGGTTGCCTCCGCGACCAACGTCTTCCTCGCGGATGCGCCGCAGCTCAACGTCAACATCGACCGCGTGAAGGCTGAGACGCTCGGCGTGCCCCTCGGCAATGCGCTGGACGCGCTCTCCTCCTACATCGGCTCGAGCTACGTCGGCCAGTTCAACAAGTTCGGCCGCGTGTTCCAGATTTACGTGCAGGCCGAGGCCTCCGCGCGCATGAACCCGGAAAGCCTGCAATACCTGCAGGTGCGCAACAACGACGGTAACATGGTGCCGTTCGGCACGCTGGCGTCCATCGAGACGGTTGCCGGGCCGTCGGTGATCAGCCTCTACAATCTTTACCCGGCAGCGACAGTCATCACCGCGACCGCGCAAGGCGCGAACTCCGGTGAGGGCATCGGGCTCCTGGAGCAGATCGCCAAGGACACGCTGCCGCCCGGCACGGGCTACGAATGGACGGCGATGTCCTACCAGGAGAAGGAGGTCGGCAACCAGATCTACATCATCTACGGCCTGAGCCTCCTGCTCGTGTACCTCGTGCTTGCCGGCCAGTACGAGAGCTGGATCGCGCCCGCGACCGTCATCCTTTCCGTGCCGCTGGCGCTGCTCGGTACCGCGGCGGCGTTGCTGGTGCTGGGCGTCGGCAACAACCTCTACACCCAGATCGGCCTCATCCTGCTCATCGCGCTGTCCAGCAAGAATGCCATCCTCATCGTCGAGTTCGCGCGCGAGCTGCGCATCATGGAGGGCCACGATATTCTCACCGCCGCGGTCGAGGCGGCGCGCTCGCGCTTCCGCCCGATCCTGATGACCTCGTTTGCCTTCATTCTCGGCGTCGTGCCGCTAGTGCTCGCCAACGGCGCCGGCGCCAATGCGCAGAAGTCGATCGGCATCGCGGTGCTGACCGGCATGCTGGGCTCGACGCTGCTGACGGTAGCCTTCGTGCCGTCGCTCTTCGTGGTGTTGCAGCGGGTGGAGGAGGCGAGGCTCAGGCGCAAGGCGGCAAAGGCTGACAAGGGCAACGCCGCGGACACGCACGGCACGCCGGAGGCAGCAGGCTGAAGGCTGGCGAACGCCGAGGCTTGCGGTTGGACGACCGAATCGAGCGCCGTTCGACCACTCTGGTTCACTCGATCAGCTTGAGCGTCAGGCACTTCGCGGCGCCGCCCGACTTCAGGAACTCAGACAGCGGCGTCAGAATGGGAGTGAAGCCCGCGCGCCGCAACGTGGCCTGCAGATCATCAGATGCATGATTGAGGATCACATGCCGGCCGAGGCTCACCGCATTGCAGGCAAAGGCAAGAGCGTCGTCTTCTCCGACCTCGATGCGCTTTTCAAGCGGTATCAACGCGCGGATTTTCTCCTGCGATGCTCGATCGAAGGCGGCGGGATAATAGAGCAGCCAGCCCCCGTCGAGCGGGCAGAGGCAGGTGTCGAGATGATAGAAGCGCGGATCCGACAGCCGCAGCGAGATCGTTCGGCATCCGACCGCCTTTTCGATGAAGCCCGCAGCCGCCGCGTCCGAACGAAAGCCGTGGCCAAACCATAGGATCGGCAGCTCCCGATCGAATAACGCATCTCCCGCCCCTTCGAACGCAACGTGCTGCGGCCAGTCGGCGACCGCATATCCGTTCTGCTGAAACCAGTTCCGAACAAGAGGCTCCTCTGCCTGGCGCTCGCGCGAAGCAAAGCGGCTGACGATCACCTTTTCTCCGCGCACCAGACCGGCGTTTGCCGTGAACACCATGTCGGGGACGCCCGGTTCCGGCGGCACAAAGGCAAGCTTGATGAAGCTCGACAAGATGGCTCGCAGGCAATCCCATTGCGATACGGCAAGCGCACGATCGACCTTGCCGGTCTGATCTTGCATCCAATGATTGATCACGTAGTCGACGCTGAAATAACCGGGCTCGCACATCAGGATGGTCTGGGTTGCGGTCATCGGTGTGCGCTCCGGGCTGCCGGTTGAAACCAACGCAAAGCTACGCTCCCGACGCGACACTCACAGGTCGGCCCTTCGACCTCCGTTGGGCGCGCGGCGCCGACTTCAGCGCGGCCGCAAATCGCTCGATCGCCCAGTCGGCCTCCTCGCGCGTGATGATAAGCGGCGGGGCGATGCGGACCGTTTGGTCGTGCGCGTCCTTGGTCAGCACACCATGGCGCGCCAGGGCCTCGACATAGTCGCGCGCCGGTCCGGCTTCCTCATGGAACTCGATGGCGAGCATCAGGCCGCGGCCGCGCACCTCGCGCACGGCGTCGGTGCGGACGGCCTCGAGACCGTCCTTGAGATAGGCGCCGATCCGGGCCGCGTTGGCGATCATGTCCTCCTCGATCAGCACATCGAGGGCAGCGCAGGCGACCGCGCACGCCAGCGGATTGCCTCCAAACGTCGAGCCGTGCTGGCCCGGCTGTAGGACGCCCAGAACCTCGCTGTTGGAAAGCACCGCCGACACCGGATAGAAGCCGCCGGACAGCGCCTTGCCGAGCAGGGTCACGTCGGCTTCGATGCCCTCATGTTCCTCGGCGAGCAGCCTGCCGGTGCGGCCGAGCCCCGTCTGGATTTCGTCGAGGATCAGCGTGATGCGGCGTTTGGTGCACAGCTCGCGCACCTTGGTGAAATACCCCGGCGGCGGGATTGCGACCCCGGCTTCGCCCTGGATCGGCTCTGCCAGGAAGGCGACCGTGTTGGGCGTGACGGCGCCGGCAAGTGTTTCGAAGTCGCCGAACGGTACGATGCGGAAGCCTCCGGGAAACGGACCAAAGCCATTGCGTGAGCCAGGGTCGGTGGAGAAGCCCACGATGGCGATGGTGCGGCCGTGGAAATTGTCGGCGCAGACGATGATCTCGGCCTCACCCTCGGGCACGCCGCGCACTTCGTAGCCCCACTTGCGTACGGCCTTGATGGCAGACTCGACGGCTTCTGCGCCGGAGTTCATCGGGAGTATTTTATGCGCACCGGTAAGGCCCGCGAGTTTCCCATAGAGGAGCCCGAGCTGGTCGTTGCGAAATGCGCGCGAAGTTATTGCCAGCTTGCCTGCTTGCTCGACCAGCGCCGCCAAGATCTTCGGATGGCAGTGTCCCTGGTTGACGGCGGAATAGGCCGAGAGGCAGTCGAGGTAGCGGTTGCCGTCGACATCCCATACCCAAACGCCGCGCCCGCGGCTCAGCACGACGTCGAGCGGCTTGTAGTTGTGGGCGCCAAGCCGCCACTCGCTTTCGTCCAGATCGATAGTAGTTCCGGTAAGCATGGTCGCGGCTCCGACTCGCTCTATTCATGATTCCGCATAGGAGTGGCGCCGAAAAGTCGGAATCGTGCTACTTTCTGCAGCCAAAGTTGCCGCTTTGGCGCAAATATTTGAGCATTTTGGCAGGTCCGACGGATGGACGATCTCGATCACCGCTTGCTTGCCCTCATGCGAAACGACGCACGCCGCTCGATTGCATCACTCGCGAGCGAGCTAGACGCGTCGCGCGCGACGATCCGCACGCGGCTGGACAAGTTGGTGCGGTCGGGAGTGATCGGTGGCTTCACGATCGTCGTGCGCGATCCATCCCAACGCAATCACGTGCGCGCCATCACCTTGATCGCCGTGGAGGGCAAGGGCGTGGAAAAGGTGATGCGGCGCATGCACGGTTTCCCGGAGGTTCGCCGGCTGCATTCGACCAACGGCCGCTGGGACATCGTCGCCGAGCTTGTCACCGATACGCTCGAGGCCTTCGACGGGCTGCTCAACCGCATCCGCGCAATCGACGGAATAACGTCGACCGAAACGAGCATTCTGCTGTCATCGTCGAAGGATCTGGTCTGAACCGAACTGAACCCGCATTCAAGGACGAGGTTCCGATGCGCTTAGAGCGGCATGCTCCATAGCAGAGCATCTGACGGCAGAAGCGCGGGGTTGGCTAAATAGAAAAGCCTTGATGCTGCCGCGATCAGACTGAAGCAGCGGGCTCCCTCGAGCTAGACGAGGGAACCCGCCAAGTTTGAGCCGAAAGAGCTTACTTGCCCATATCGGTCAGGATCTGATCCCACACGCCGTGCGGCGAGAAGCTGTCGCCAGCCATGCACGAATCGTACGCGCCGAGCGACTTGCGGATGTAGCCGGCGAGCTCATCGCCGCTCATCTTGCTGATGTGGGTGGACATCTTGCCGAGAAAGTC
>CAXMLT010000681.1:0-3171 GCA_964194245.1 uncultured Hyphomicrobium sp. | reverse complement strand
CCTATAACGAGGGCTTCACGGGGCGCGGCAAGATCGATGCGGCCTTTGCCGCCGCGGGGCTTGCGCCCGACATCGTCATGTCTGCGCTCGATGCCGATGTGATCAAGTCCTACGTGGAGCTGGGGCTGGGAGTCGGCATCATCGCCTCGATGGCGTTCGAGCCCGAACGCGACACGGGCCTGCGGCTGCTCGATGCCACCGGGCTGTTTCCGCTCACGACCTCACGCATCGCCGTGCGCCAGGGCCGCTACCTGCGCGGCTACGCCTATCGCTTCCTCGAGCTGTGCTCGCCCGAGCTGACGGAGGCGCACATCCGCTCGAGCGTGACGCCGAAAAGCGAGCCGGACGTCGGCTAGCGCTGACAAATTCGTCGTGGCACGACGAAAAGGAGGGCAGCGCGAATGGCGGAGCTTTCCCATTCTCCACCTCCGATGCCGCAGGCTCTAACGCCTTTTAGCCGGAGCCCTTCAGGGACGAGCCTGAAGGTTTTTGCTCAAATCCTACTGAGCGCGCGAAGGGAAAAGCTGGGCGGATCGCATAAGGTGGCAATCCTCCGCACCCAAACCGACCAGTAGGCCAAACCGACCAGCAGGAATGTCTTGGATCTCGCTACTTCGTTGATGATCACAGGGTTCGCCTTGGCGGTCGCCGGGGGGTTGCTGCTGCTGTCGTGGCTGCAGCACCGCAGCATCCCGGCGCTCGCTATGTGGGGGGTCGCCTTCGTCTTGGCGGCGATCGCGACCGGACTCATCGCAGCCCGCGGGCACATCCCGGACCTCTGGTCCATCATATTTGCGAACGCGCTGCTGTCGGCCGGCTACGGCACCCTATGGGCCGGCATGCGCAATTTCGAAGGTCGCCCGCCGCAAATCGGGGTGGCGCTGCTCGGCACGCTGACCTGGCTTTTCGCCTGCACCTTCCCTGCGTTCTACGAAAACCCCGTCGCACGCGCGGAATTGATGGCCGTGATCGGCGTCACCTATACGCTCCTCACGGTGCGTGAGCTCTGGCGCGGACGCCGCGAGCTGCTGATCTCCCGTTGGCCGATCATTCTCGTGCTGATCGCGCACGCAGCAGCGATCCCAGCGCGCATCCCGCTGGTGGGAGCGCTCGCCGCCGGACAGCCTCCCGCGGCCGCTTTGCTTACGTTCGTGTTGCTGGAGTCGCTGGTGATCAGCATGTGCGGGGCCTATCTGTTCGGGAGCCTCGCGAGCGAGCGCCTCATCCATTGGCACCGCAAAGATGCCCTGGTGGACCCGCTCACCGGCGTACCCAATCGCCGCGCCTTCATGGCCCAAGGCGCGCGGCTGATGCATCGCTTAGCGATCGGCGAACGCCCGGTCGCCCTGCTCCTCCTCGACCTCGACCGGTTCAAGCACATCAATGACCACTTCGGACATTCCGCGGGCGACCGTGTCCTCGTCGAATTCTGCCGCATAGCAACGGCGCAGCTAAGGCCCACCGATTTCTTTGCGCGGATGGGTGGAGAGGAATTCGCCTGTCTGTTGCCGGATACGGCGCATCAGCACGCCCTTGCCATCAGCGAGCGTGTGCGTGCGGCCTTCGCGGCGACACCGCACGTCGTGGGCGCGGAATCGATCACGGCGAGCGTCAGCATCGGTGTAGCGGTGTCCGGCGGCTCCGTCGCCCGATCTGACCTCTCTCATGCTCTTGGCCGATCGCGCCCTCTACGCCGCCAAATCCGGCGGCCGCAACCGGGTCGCGGCCGATGAATCGCGTGCTCCCCGGCTGACGCCGGTGCCGCACTCGGCTTGAGGCTGGTAGTCGATCCCACGCGCGTGCACGCGGAGCAGCCTAGATCATGCGGTCTGCCAAAAGACGAGAAGGCACAGGGCATATATGCCGACCACCAGTGCCGCTCCGCTGAGCTCAATCTTGGGCTCGTTGCCCGAAGCGCGTAGCCACCAATCGAGGCGGCGGCTTGCCCACGGCACGATCAAACTCAACAAGGTCACACTCACCGCGTTGCCGATAAACAGAGCGACCAAGGATGGGAATCTCCAGTGCTGAATTAGCAGAGGAGTTTGCACCGACAGATTGAAAAGAACGACCACGGGGAAAAGTATCATCAGCACGACCATGTTCTGCTTCCAGGCCGGTGCCGATGGAATCTCGGGATCGCCAACCTGAAACCACTGGTCGAAGCCCGTGTGAACGATCCGCGCGTGATATTCTTCGGTGAAGGCGCCGGCTTCCTCCAGAAGCTTCTTGCGCTCCGACGAGGCGAGCCATGCCTGCAGGTTCGCTTCAGAATCGAACCGCAGGATCGCCAACCAATCGTCCTGAACGCCCGGTACCGGCGGTTCGAACCTGTATCCCTGAAATCCGGGTGCGCGTGCCTGGGCGGCAGCAATTCGGCGCTCCCACTCGCGGTAGGCATTTTCTTGCCCCGGCCTGATGCGCGTCGAGATCACGGCGGAAGCGGGAGCGGGGAGCACTCCAGTCCCTTTTTCATTGAGCAGATGCACGTCGTCCTGCCCGACGAGCATCGGCTGGGCTTGCGCCACAAGGCGTGCCCTCTCATCCGAACGCAGCCAAGCTACGGCGTTTTCGGTACTCGCAAACCGCTGCAGGATCACCCAGTCCAGCTGGCTCGGCGGGCTTGGCGGCAGGATCGTCTGTTCTATGAAACCGGGCTGCGCGGCGACGATCCCGCTCACATCACGCTGCCAGCTTGCGAATGCCTCGGACTTGTCCTGCGCGACGCGGGTCTGGGTGACGATGGTCACACCCGCTGTCGATGGCTGCGCTGCGTTGGAAGCCGACGTCATAGGTTATCCTTGCCGCGAGAGCTTTGAAACCCGGTCATGCCGGCGACCGAGCCGCTCGAAAAGGCGATCCGGAGTTAGAGGCAGATCGGTGAAGCGCACGCCGGTCGCGTCGGCGACGGCGTTGGCGATCGCCGGCGCCACGGCGTTGATCGCGCACTCGCCCTGGGCCTTCGCTCCCAGCGGCCCCACGCTGTCATACGTATCGGCAAAATAAATCTCGCTGCGTGGAACGTCTGCGAAGGTGGGAATGCGATAGTCGCGCAGCGCCGGGTTCACCATTGCCCCGTTGCCGTCGTAGACCATTTTCTCGTAGAGCGCCCATCCGAAACCCATTGCAATCGCACCGTCGATCTGACCGCGGCACTGCATGGGATTTATC
>CAXMLT010000680.1:0-7753 GCA_964194245.1 uncultured Hyphomicrobium sp. | reverse complement strand
GGCGTAGATCGTCAGCCTTTGACCCAAAGCGGGCTTGGCTGAGAAAAAATCGGTGGCCATTCTTTGCATCAGCCTTGCTCTATCAGGCGGCCAATCTCAACTTGCAGCTGATCCTGGGTCAAAGGGCTTCGACACGCGGGAGGACCAAGCAAAAGGCTTTGGTTCCACTTACGCACACATCTCGCCTTGGGGAACTTTCGCTAGGCGTGCACCCAGCGCAACTCAGCACCCCTTCAATGCGTTATCACGCCGACTGGAACCGCATCCGTGACGAGGCTAAGTACGACCGCCTGCTGACCTTCGCCCGCAAGTTACCCTACATCCGCAACACCGTGCAGGAGCACATGGCTGAGCGCGGGCTCGGTCGGAACAAGGTGCTGGCAACCGTCGTGCACCTGCTCGAGACGACGCTTATCCGCGTGGGCAACCGCGAGTACGCCCGCGAAAACAAAAGCTACGGTCTCACCACCCTACAGGACCGCCACGTGACGTTTGCGGGCAGCTCGGTGCGCTTCAAATTCCGTGGCAAGACGGGGAAGGAATGGCGGCTCAAGGTCAGCGACCGTCGCGTCGCTCGCATCGTGCGCTCTTGCCAGGAACTGCCGGGTCAACATCTTTTTCAGTATGAGAACGATGAGAGAGAGGTCTGCCAAATCTCGTCCGCCGACGTGAACGACTATCTACGAGAGCTCGGCGGCGCCGAAATCACGGCGAAGGACTTTCGCACGTGGTCGGGGACAGTGTTGGCGGCTATGGCGCTCGCGCAGTTCGAGCGCTTCGATTCCGAGTCTGGGGCCAAGCGCAACATACGTTCAGCCATCGAGACCGTCGCCTCACGGCTCGGCAACACGGCAACTATCTGTCGCAAGTGCTACGTGCACCCAGAGGTCATCAACTGCTACCTTGATGGGACGCTCGTCAAAACGCTGAAACAGAAGATCCGCAAGGAGCTGCGCGACGATATCGCGACGCTACGGCCGGAAGAAGCGGCGACACTCGTCTTGCTGGAGACGCTCGCGTGCCGCGGCTTAAACGCCGCGAGGCGCCGGCCCGGTGCTCTCCTTGGTTATGCGCAGCTGGAGGTTTCGCCGGTGCGAAGTGACAGGCAATTCATGTCATCGATAATTCATGAGATCTAGAGGCACGGGCGAGCTTCAAGGTCGCAGCCCCAGCCGTCAGGAAAGTGCTTGCATCTGATCGATCGGCTGCCGGCCTTCCCATATCTCGCCCAGTCAGAGCCGTACTCGAGTGCGGTGAAATCCTGCCATGACCTTATAGCTTCCGACTCTGCCGCTGCCCGGCTCGCTTTCCCGGAGCTGCTGCCGGAGTGGAAGTGATCGCACATGCACGTCCGCCCTCCTTCCTTGCGCAGGGCATGCATTGCCGCCAGTCCTTGATCAGCAAAGGGGGTGCGATCATTGCGACAAGAGCCAGTCCGAATAGAATTTCAGGCCGCATAAACTCTCCCCATATGCTGAGCGCACCGCGAGCTATGTCACACGACATGACAGATTGGATCAAGCAAACGTACTCGTTGGCGCGAGGCGAGATGTAGCTATCGGGTTTGCATTCTGAGCGAAACCACGCGAGCGACCGCTCGCCGCGTAAGCCCGACAAGCGCCATGACATTCAGTGACAGATGCCTATAACGAAAAGCGCGAACGTGCTCCTTCTCGTGTGCGCGCTTTCATGCGCGGCCGACATCATCGCTCTCGAAGAACTGGGGGAGTGCCAAGGACATCGAGGAACGGGAGCGGAGCATGAACGGGCGCTTCAGAGTTTGGCGAAACGCCCGGCGGGCTCGCAGGTGATTTTGCGGATATAGTGATTGGGATGGGCTGCAACCCACTTGGCCCCTTCGATTTGCGATGCCATGAGGCATGCAATCATGGTGGTGTGCTCTTGCAGCGGCATTGGCGGTAACTCGTGGCAGGCCGCGCCCTCGACAATCGAACAGACGCTAAAGATCAACTGGAGCACGGTCATCTCCTGTGCGCAGCAAGTTGAGCCAAAATCTAAACCTGGCGACGCAACGTCGCATTCGCGCGATTAGTTCCGTTGAGTGGCGAACTTTGGAAAGACAGAGGTGCGCTAACTCCGGGCCTGTAGTCGTCACCACAATGGCGACCGCGCTAGGTCAGCACCGGCTGCGCAAACTGCCGTTGCGCTGCGCCCGAACGAAACACTTTGAGCATTGGTGCACTGGAACGATCCAGTCCCTCTCGAGTTTTCAGATCAGCTCTACGGGCAAATTTGCGCTCAACAGACGGTGATCGCCATGGCGGGAATACTCAAGGACATTCATCCGGCCCTGAAGTCTCTTTGGGATTTGGAGAACGAGCTCCGGAGCGCGGCTCAGAATGCGATCTTCCTGCGTAATGACGAAGCCAAGAAGCACATGGACGAAGCGCGGCGCCATTACCAGGAGGCGCTAAGGGCAATCAGAGAGGAAGTGGGCTCTAAGACTTCTCAATCGCAAGAAGACGCAACTCCACCTAAATCGGACGTTCCCCCGTCGGCGTCGTAGTGAAATGTTCTAGACAGTTCCTACCATCGGTGATGCGCGAAAACCCCTGAACGACCATGCCAAAACAAGCAAAACGAGTGAGCCGCTACTACCTTCGTGACGATGGCCAGCTGATGGTAGAGGTGCAGCCCGGCGAGTTCGTCAGCGAGACCGCTGCACGCCTAGGACTCGTTCATCCGAACCTACTAGCGGATATTCAACGCATCAGAGGCAGGCTTCAGCGACTAGCTAGCAAGAAACCATCGAATGGAAAGACGTGCGGGCAAGATTCGAAACGCCCGCTGGCTCCCCCGAAAAGTAAGAGTTCGCCGGAGCCACCGGTGGTGCATTGATTGCCGAGCGAAAGGCCGGATCGCTTTAGGAAAGCTCATCTTGCAACGCGGTCCTCAGGGATGACGCCGTCGAGCTTTAGCTTGTCTAGGCGGCTTCCGACAAAGGTCGCGACCTTTGCCTAACCTTCAAAGCGCTCCGAATGGTCTCGGCGGTCTCCGGGCGTAAGCAGTGCCAAGTCGGCGGCCTATGCGGAGGCGTCAAAGCGATCTGCACGGTCCCGTTCCTACGGCCTACCCGGAACTTGCGGCTCAGTCCGTGCGCCATTGTAATGGTCACGTAAGTGAACTGAGCATCCGACCTGACGTCAATGATTTGCATTTGATCTCCGCAGATTCGGTTGCTGCACTTCCTCTCGGCAACATCCGGAACGTCTGATCGTTCCAGCTGACTGGCCACGCAGACGACCTCGCTCTATGCCGCTATTTTTTGGGCGGCCATCAACGGTTGGTGCTCGGCCTCGGTAATCACCGTAAATTCGCGCAGGGTGTGAGGCCCAAACGAATGGACCATTGGGACATCGGCCGCATCCCGCCCACGCGCGAGGACCACTCGGCCGATCCGGGGCGCGTTGTGCCTAGCATCTACTGTGAACCAGCGACCACCGACGAACACCTCGACCCATGCGCTGAAATCCATGGGCGCCGGATCGGGCGGAACACCGATGTCTCCAAGGTAGCCGTTCACATAGCGGGCGGGAATGTTGAGGGAGCGGCACAGCGTAATCGTCAGGTGGGCAAAGTCACGGCACACACCTACGCGCTCGGTGTGCGCCTCGGCCGCGGTGCGCGTAGAGCGCGCGAAGCCGTACCCGAACGTGAGGTGGTTATGCACGTAGTCGACTATCGCGCGAACGCGTGCGGCGCCATCGGGTAGATGCCCGAAGAGCTGCCAAGCTAAGGGGCCGAGCCGGTCTGTCTCGCAGTAGCGGCTTCCAAGGAGGTAGACCAGGCAATCCTCAGGCAGATTTTCTATGGCCCAAGCCGGCTCCCCCGAAAGTTGGGGTTCGTAGATGCCCTCTTCTTTAATTAGTCCCGACATTTCGAGCGTGGCGTCGCCGGGATACGCCGTTAGCCGCCTGCATAAGTTCCCGTGAAGATCGATGTGCGGCGTGGGCGCCTCAGTGCCGGAAATCCTAAACGGCGTCTCGCTGACTACGTCATTTCGCCGGTCGGGATGAACATCGAGCCGCACAAGCAAGGGGGTGGGCTGAACAACGCTGATAGTGAGGCGAAAGCCGTAACGGATGAGCATGCCGTTTTATCCAATCAAGGAGCGGCGGCCTGCTAAGCCGCGCCCGAGCCAAATTCCAGTCACGGCCCTAAACGGCATTCGCTTCAACAAGTTCCTGTAAGGATGCAGAACTCTCTCGAGAGCTCGCGGCAGGCCATGAACATGGTGTCGGAGACAGAGCGGAGGGTTTCGAATGGGCCCATGCCTCCGCTAAAAATTCCAATTCACGCTCGCCAGTGGGACGTCCAGCGCTCGGCTACAAACTGTCCCCTCAATTTCGGCATGGCCTCTGTCGATGCGCTCTACAATGGGTTCGACGCCGCAAGTGTGGACAAGGCGCATTCTAAGATGAAGGAGTTCCAGGCTGGATTGCCGCCCGCAAAGATGGGCTTACTGCGCTCCGGGTGATCTGCTCAGGCACCGCGCCACTCAATCTATCTCTGAAGGACCTCCGACATTTGCGAATGCACTTTCCGCTCCGCTTGCAGCCTTGCCATCGCAGCTCTGGCCCGCGGCCCTGGTCGGAACAATAACGAGCATGGTTCGTTGTCACGTAATGCATTCGGACCTAAGGAAAGCCCTCATGAAAAAGTTACTCGCAGTGTTCGTGCTGGCGGCGCTTGCCAGCCCCGTCTTCGCGGCCGACCCCCCTATGGATCCCGCCGGCTTTGCCAGCAAAGTCGCCGTGGCCAACAAGTTCGAGATCGACACGAGCCAGCTCGCGCTGAAGTACGCCAAGGGCGCTGACGTGAAGAAGTTCGCCCAGCAAATGATCGACGATCACACCAAGGCCGGCGAGGAGTTCAAGACGGCGGTCGCGGCGCAGAAGATCGATCCGCCCAAGGACGCGCTCGATCTCACGCACGAGGCCAAGTACGCCAAGCTGCGCGTGTTCACGACCGATAACGGCTTCGACGGCTCCTACATCTCCGAGCAGCTCGCGGCTCACAAGGAAGCAGTCGACCTCTTTCGTAACTACTCGCAGAACGGCCAGGCCGGTCCGCTGAAGGAGTTCGCAGCCAAGACGTTGCCGACGCTCGAGCACCATCTGGCGATGGTGCAAGGACTGAGTGATCAGAAGACGCAGTAGGCAACCAAAACTGACGACTTAGCCAACGCGAAAGCCGCCGGATCGCTCAAGCGAGGATTTCCAATCCAACGTTGAACTTGCCAAGGCCTCGGGCATTCCGCACCCGGGGCCTTGAGCGTCGACGCAGTACCGCTGGTTAGCGGGCCTCACGGCGGGAACTCGCCGGAGCACCGAGCGTTGAATGGGGCGCCCCCACCGGGGCATTTCAATGCGAGGAGCGTGACATGAGCAGCACTACAGACAAGGCGAAGGGCTATGCCAACGAAGCCGCTGGCAAGGTTAAGCAGGGCCTCGGGAAGGCCGTAGGTTCCGACAAGCTTCAAGGCGAAGGCGCCGCCCAGGAAGTGAAGGGCAACGTGCAAGTCGGTATCGGCAAGGTAAAGGATGCCGCCAAGGAAGGCGCAAAGGCCGTGGACAAGGAACTCAATAAGTAAAAACGCGTAAATCCCACAGAATCAGCCGGCTCTTCCTGGCCGGCTTTTTTGTCGCTCGAGAGGTGACTAACGCGCTGCGCCGATTTGCTTGCTCACCACAGCAGCTCGGTTTCTGCGATTTCCCGCGAAGCATCACTGGGTTCGGTGGTCCGAGCGTCCCACGAGTTCGCAAGCCGTCAAAAGGTTTGAGAAACAAAATCTGAGCGAAAGGAGGATGCACACCCCGCGGAGCGGCGGTGGGGCTCATGCGGCGCAGAATGACTATGCCCTCTGCTTCGCAGTTACGTGACTATCTACTGCCGGTTTTGCGGCTGGCGGCGGATCGAATGCGCATCTTTGCGCGAGCCGCTCTGCGAGCATCGAGCCACTTTGTGAAGGCTTTCAGGCCAAGACAGTTGACGACGCGGCCGGGCGGAATGCCGCCCTTGCGGGCGATCGAGACCCCCCACCGCACAAGGTCGATTTCTGACGTGAAGTGCGCGTCGGGATTGATGCTGAACATGCAGCCCAGTTCCAAGCCGCGCTGATACCAGCGCCAGTCAAGATCAAGCCGCCATGGGTTGGCGTTAATCTCGATCGCCACGCCGTGGATTGCGCAAGCGGCAAGGATCTTTTCGACGTCGACCTCGTAGCCTGGCCGTCGCAGCAACTGCCGCCCGGTCATGTGGCCCAGGACGGTCACGAATGGATTGCGGACGGCGCTCAAGATACGCGCGGTCTGTGCTGCGCGTTCCATCCGGAATTGGCCGTGTACACTCGCGACGATGAAATCGAAACGGCCGAGGATATCGTCGGGATAGTCTAGCGACCCATCGGGCAAGATGTCGGATTCGATCCCCTTGAAAATATGAAACTTGCCGCCGTAGCCGGCATTGAGCCGGTCAATCTCATCGTGTTGCTGTTCGATTTCCTGAATAGAGAGACCGCCGGCATAGTGCGCAGTCTGCGAATGGTCGCTCACGCCGAAGTAGTGGTAGCCCCGCGCGCGTGCGGCTTCAGCCATCTCATCCAGCGTGTTGCCGCCATCGGACTCGACCGTATGCGCATGCAAAATGCCCCGGATGTCTTTTTGCGTTACAAGCCTCGGCAACTGCCCTGCGCGCGCCAGGGCAATCTCTCCGCGTCCTTCGCGCAGTTCCGGTTCGATGTACTGCAGCCCGAGCGCCTCGTAGAGTTCGCTCTCCGTCTTCGATGCAATGATCTTGCCCGCCCTCTGCAGACCATCGGGCGTCAGTTTGTAACCCTTCTGCTTCGCGAGCTTCCTCAATTCATCAACATGTTTTTCAGAACCGGTTGCTAGAAGCAGGCTTATGCCAAATCGCTTCGCATCGGTGAGAGTCACGGAGAGCTCTCCCGTCTTGAGTTGCCTCGGACCGCCTTCCAATCGGGCGGCCTGCGCGACCAACGCGAGGTCTGTGACGAGCTCGTTACCTCTGCGAAAATCGCCGGCCGGCACGATTTTGTTCAAAGATGGGTCCGCGCGCTTCAGGCTTTCTTGGGCGGCTGTGATCAGCTCTTCCGCGCGGTGGACATGTCGTGCGCCTTGCGTCTCGCGCCTCATCGCAAGCCCCTGAAGGATCTTACGTTGGAGTGCAGCCCCGAGACCCTTGACGTCCTTGATACGATCCTGCTTCGCAGCAGCCTCGAGGTCACCAAGCGTCGCAACGCCAAGCTTCTCGTGCAGCTTCAGCACCTTTTCCGGACGCAGGCCGGGGATCGACAACATGTCGAGAACGCCTTCGGGAACCTTCCTGCGCATCTTCTCGAGCGACGGGTGCGTGCCAGTCTCATAGAGCTTCGTAATGATATCGGCGATCGCATCGCCGACGCCGGGGATCTCGCGCAGACGGTCTTCTTCTACGAGGCGCGCGAGCGGCTCGGTCTGGGCCCCCAAGCTCTCTGCAGCGCGCAAATATGCCCGGGAGCGATAAGGGTTGTCCCCCGCAAGCGCTGCACGGCGTCCGTACTCAACGAGCAGCTTGGCAACGTCTTCGAGGGCGAGCTTCGCCATAGTTACCCGCCGGAATAGCCTCCGATGATCGGGAGCACCTCGCCGGTGATGTAGCTGGAACAGCTGGGAGACGCGAGGAAGACGAAGGCCGGCGCTATCTCTTCGGGCTGGGCGGGCCGCTTCATAGG
>CAXMLT010000679.1:0-2110 GCA_964194245.1 uncultured Hyphomicrobium sp. | reverse complement strand
TCTGGCCGGGCTACGTCGACGTGCTGTCGACGCTGCTGCTGGTCGTGACGTTCCTCATGTCGATCTTCATGCTGGCGCAGTATTTCGCGAGCCAGGAGGCGAGCGGCAAGGACACCGCGCTCAAGAAGCTCACGCTGCAGATCACCGAGCTCACGAACCTGCTGGCGCTGGAGAAGGGCAAGGGCAAATCCGCCGAGGACGAGCTTGCCGCACTGCAGGCGTCGCTGGCGTCGCTGAAGGAGGAGAACACCAAGCTGTCGGGCAGCGCCCTTTCGGGCGACGAGCTGGCAAAGAATGCACAGGCGCGCATCGCTGGTCTATCCGCCGACCTCGAGAACCAGAAAAACATCTCCAATGAGGCGCTCGCCAAGGTCGATCTGTTGAACCAGCAGCTCTTGGCCCTGCGCCGGCAGATCGCCGCCTTGAACGACGCGCTCGAGGCGTCGGAGAAAAAGGATGCCGAAAGCCAGTCGCGCATCAAGGACCTGGGCGCCCGCCTCAATGCCGCGCTCGCCCGCCAGGTGCAGGAGCTGCAGCGCTACCGTTCAGACTTCTTCGGGCGCCTGCGCGAGCTTCTGAAGAACCGCAAGGACATCCGCGTCGTCGGTGACCGCTTCGTGTTCGAGTCCGAGGTGCTGTTCGCCTCGGGCTCCGATGCCCTCACGCCCGAAGGCCAAGCGGCGATGGACCAGCTCGCGGCTGCCATCGTCGAGCTCGCGCGCCAAATCCCCCCGGAGATCGATTGGGCGCTGCAGGTCAACGGCCACACCGACATTCGTCCGATCGCAAGCCCAACCTTCCCGTCGAACTGGGAGCTATCAACCGCGCGCGCGATTGCTGTGGTGCGCTATCTGATCAAGCGCGGGGTGCCGCCACAGCGGCTGGTGGCCGCGGGGTATGGCGAGTTCCAGCCCCTGGAGCTGGGCAAGGACGAGGCGAGCCTACAGCGCAACCGCCGCATCGAGCTCAAGCTGACGAACCGTTAGCCTAGACGGCTGAAAGATTGGCGACGGAGTAACCCCGCACGCGGCTGGCGCTATTCGTCGCTGTCAGTGGGCCGGGGTTGCCGGAGTGGTTGAGCCCGGCTGTTTGGCGTTGGCGAGGTCGGCGAGCGCGGCCGTGAGCTTCTTCTGCGTCTCCGCAAGCTCGGCCTTGAGGCTGTCGACTTCCTTCTGCAACGCCGCCGTCGCCTGCTTGGCGCTAACGTCCGCCTCGGCCGCGGCGCCTTGGGCCTTGCTTTGCAGGTCCGTGACTTGCCCCTGCAGCTTCGTCACCTGGGCCTGCAGGTCACCGATCTGCGCGGACGCTGCCGCGGTGTCGGCGCGCGATTGCTTCAGCGCGGCCTCGGTCGCCTCGATGCGCTTGTTGGCGTCGTCGAGCTGCCGGTTGAGATCGATGGCGTTCGCCTGCAGCCGGTCCTTGTCACGGGCCAACGCGGCGCGCGCTTTCTCCGCCTCTTGATAGAGCTGGTTGCGGCCGAGAGCCTCGTAGCTGGCGTAGATCGCGATCGCGCCGAGCGCGAGCACGACGAGCCAGATCCAAAGCGGCGTGGTGTTGCCGGTCGGCTCGCCCTTCCAGGCGGCGCTCTCGAGATCGGTTTCCATGAGCGGGTTTCTCCCCGGCGATTTTGTCGTTGTCCAGGCCGTGATGGCGAGGCGCTTGCGGGCACCCCGATCCGGGCGGCCTTTATGCCTTGTTCTATCTTAACATCCAGTCGAGACGGACGGGATTGTTGCGCAAATCTTGGTTGTAGTAGGGCCCCGTCCGGCGGGAAGCTTTTGACCCAGCGTCTATTCCGCCGCCTCGGCGGCGAACTGCATCTCGGCAAGCCTGGCGTAGAGGCCGGCCTTGGCGATCAGCTCGGCGTGCGTGCCTTCCTCGACGATGTGGCCCTCGTCCATCACGAGGATGCGGTCGGCCCTTTGCACGGTTGCGAGCCGATGGGCGATCACGAGCGTCGTGCGCCCGCGCATTACGCGCTCAAGCGCCCGCTGCACGTGGGCCTCGCTCTCGGCATCGAGTGCGCTGGTTGCCTCGTCGAGAAGCAGGATAGGGGCGTCCTTAAGCAACGCTCGCGCAATCGCGATGCGCTGGCGCTGGCCGCCCGACA
>CAXMLT010000678.1:0-3517 GCA_964194245.1 uncultured Hyphomicrobium sp. | reverse complement strand
AGATGTGTATAAGAGACAGGCCCCTAAGATGGCCCCAAATGTGGGGGTGAGGCGACGGCTTTTGCCCAGGTCCTTCGTTTTCCCCTCAGACGCCGCATAATCGCCTACTTGCGCCGTCTGATCTGGGGATCGGTAGGGACAGGACGGTAGGGTGAAAAACCTTTTCCAATCGCTGGTTGCGATCCTCGTGATCGGCGCGCTCACCTATGCCGCCATCCATTTCACCGAAGGCGTCCAGCAGGAGCCCCAGCGCCGGCGGGGTGCCGGCGCGGACGGCCCGGTGCCGGTGGTCGCCACCCAGCCGCGGCTCGCGGACGTGCCGGTGTGGCTCGAAGGCGTCGGCACGGCAAAGGCGCGCAATACGGTCACGGTGCGCGCGCAGGTGGAAGGCAAGATCCTCTCCATCGACTTCAAGGAAGGCCAAGACGTGAAAAAGGGCGACGTGCTCGCGCACATCGACCCGGTGACATACCAGGCGCAATACGATCAGGCCGTGGCCAAAAAGGCGCTCGATGAGGCGCTGCTCGCCAACTCGAAGCGCGACCTCGACCGCTACACGAAGGTCGGCACGCTCGCCATCTCGCAGCAGCAGATCGATACCCAGCGCGCACTCGTCGCGCAGCAGGAGGCGCAGGTCAAATCCGACCAGGCCGCCATCAACAACGTGCACGCCATTCTCGGCTACACCAACGTCGTCGCGCCAATTGACGGGCGCACCGGCCTGCGCCAGATCGACGTCGGCAACATCGTGCGCACCTCCGACACGCCAATCGTGACACTCACCGAGATCCGTCCGATCTCGGTGATGTTCACGCTGCCGCAGCAACAGCTCCCCGAAATCAACAAGGCACGCGTCGGCAAGGAGCTGCACGTCGAAGCACTCGAGACGGGCCACAAGACCGTCCTCGACACCGGCGAGCTGCAGGTCATCGACAACCAGGTCGACCAGACGACGGGCACGATCCGGCTGAAGGCCGATTTTCCCAACACGGATTTGCAGCTCTGGCCCGGTCAATTCGTCAACGTGCGGCTGCTGCTCAAGACGCTCGAGCAGGTCGTCGTCGTTCCGACCTCCGCCGTGCAGCGCGGCCCCGACGGCACCTTCGTCTATATCGTCGGCGACGCGAACAAGGTCGGCATGCGACCCGTCACCCTCGTCCAGCAGGATGATGCCAACGCCGTAATCTCGCAGGGCCTCGCCGCCGCCGACCTGATCGTCACCGCCGGCTTCGCGCGCCTCAAGGACGGCGCGGAGGTCAAGGTCGCGCCGCCGGGCCCGGCTCCCGGCGCTGCGGCCACGCCGGGCGAGCCGCAGGCTGACGCATCCGGGCTCACGCCGGCGAGCGATACCGCCTCCATCGCTCCCGCAACGGAGCCGCAGCCGGCCGCGGGCACGAGTGGCCAAGGCCGGCACAAGCACGGCGACGGAACGCACCGCGGACAGAGAAAGGACGCGAGCGCTGCTCCCGGCAGCACGCCCGGAGCCGCGCCCAGCACCACGCCATGAGCGTCCCATGAGCGTCTCCAGTCCCTTCATAAACCGGCCGATCGCCACATCGCTGCTTGGACTTGCCACCGTTCTCGGCGGCGCGCTCGGCTACTTCAGTTTGCCAGTGTCCTCGCTTCCGCAGGTGGACTTTCCGACCATCCAGGTGTCGACGCAGCTTCCCGGCGCCAACCCGCAAACGATGTCCACGCTGGTGACCGCCTCGCTCGAGCGCGAGCTCGGACAGATCCCGGCGCTCTCGACCATGACCTCGACGAGCGTTTACGGCCTCAGCCAGATCACGATGCAGTTCAATCTCGGCCGCGACATCGACGCCGCCGCCCAGGATGTGCAATCGGCGATCAACGCCGCCGGCTCGACGCTGCCGCGCAACCTGCCCTATCCGCCGACCTACTCGAAGGTCAATCCGGCCGACACGGCCATCGTCACGCTTGCGCTCACGTCGGATTCGGTCTCGATGCGCGACCTGAGCGACCTCGCCGACACACTGATCGGCCAGCGCCTGAGCACCGTCACCGGCGTCGGCCACGTCTCGGTCGAGGGGGGCATCCGCCCCGCCGTGCGCATCGATGCCGACGTCACCCGGCTCGCCTCCTACGGCTTGAGCATGACCGACCTCAGCAACGCCATCGTCGGCGCCAACGTCGCCGGGCCCAAGGGATCGCTCGACGGGGCGCTGCAGTCCTACACCATCGCCGCCAATGATCAGATCGAGTCGGCGGAAGCCTATCGCGAGATTGTGGTCGCCTATCGCAACGATGGGCCGGTGCGGCTGAGAGACGTCGCCAGCGTCGAGGAGGGCCTCGAGAACATCAACGTCGGCGGCTGGTACAATGGCACGCCCGCGGTCATCGTCGATGTCCAGCGCCAGCCCGGCGCCAACGTCATCGAGACGGTCGACCGGCTTAAGGCGGAGCTGCCGCGGCTCAAGAAGGCGTTGCCGCCGGCCGTGAAGCTCACGCTCGTGCACGACCGCACGGGCACCATCCGGGCGTCGATCCACGACGTGCAGTTCACGCTGTGCCTGAGCGTTGGGCTCGTCGTGCTGGTCGTGCTGCTCTTCCTGCGCTCAACGCGCGCCACAATCATTGCCGGCGTCGCGCTGCCGGTTTCGCTCATCGCAACCTTCGGTGTGATGTGGTTCTGCGGCTTCAGCCTCGACAACCTCTCGCTGATGGCGCTGACGATCGGCACGGGCTTCGTGGTCGACGACGCCATCGTGATGATCGAGAACATCGTGCGTCACCTGGAGAAGGGCGCCAAGCCGATGCGGGCCGCCCTAGACGGCGCGCGCGAGATCGGGTTCACGGTGATCTCGCTGACGATGTCCCTCATCGCGGTGTTCATACCGCTCCTGTTCATGACCGGCCTCGTGGGGCGCATGTTCAGCGAGTTCGCGCTGACGCTCACCATCGCGGTGGTGGTGTCGGCCATCGTGTCGCTGACGCTCACACCAATGATGTGCGCCCAGCTCCTGAAGGGGCACGTGGAGCCCAAGGAACCCGCGGTCTCGCGCGGTTTCAGTTGGGGCATCGACGGCATCGTCGAGCTCTATCGGATCACGCTCGAATGGGTGCTTCGGCATCAGCGGGCGACCCTCTTCGTCACCTGCTTGACGCTCGCCATCACAGTCTGGCTCTACATCATCGCACCGAAGGGCTTCCTACCCGATCAGGATACCGGCCTCGTCACTGCCGTGCTCGAGGCCGAGCCGCAGGTCTCCTTCACCGAGCTGTCCAACGTGCAGCAACAGGTTGCAGATGCGGTGAAGACGGACCCGGCGGTAGCCGGCGTCGTCGCTGTGGCCGGCGTCGGCACGCTCAACACGACGCCCAACGTCGCGAGCCTCAAGATCATACTGAAGCCTCGCGATGAGCGCGCGGAGCTCGTCGGCCCGATCATCAAGCGCTTGACCAAGGTCGCCAACGCCGTTCCCGGCGTCACCGTCTACTTCCAGTCGGTGCCCGACGTGCAGATCGCGACGCGCACGAGCCGCGCGCAGTATCAATA
>CAXMLT010000677.1:0-4327 GCA_964194245.1 uncultured Hyphomicrobium sp. | reverse complement strand
GACGAGTACCAGGACACCAACGCGCTGCAAGCAACAATCCTGCGGGGCTTGAAGCCCGACGGCGCCGGTCTCACCGTTGTTGGCGACGATGCCCAAGCGATATACGGGTTTCGCGCCGCAAGCGTGCGCAACATTCTCGATTTTCCAAAGCTGTTCGACCCGCCGGCACACCTCATCACGCTGGAGCAGAACTATCGCTCGACACAGTCGATCTTGACCGCTTCGAATGCGGTCATCGGATTGGCGCTGGAACGCTTCACCAAGGACCTGCGGTCGCGTAGGGATACAGGGGAGCGACCGGCCGTGGTTTCGGTCAAGGACGATGCCGGCCAGGTCAATTGCGTCGTCGCTGCCATTCTGGAGAATCGCGAAGCGGGGATGGATCTCAAACAGCAGGCGGTTCTGTTTCGGACCTCTTCCCACAGCGCCCTGCTCGAAATCGAGCTGACGCGCCGCAATATTCCATTCGTCAAGTTCGGTGGCCTCAAATTCATCGAGGCCGCGCACATCAAGGACATGCTGTCGGTAGTGCGCTGGGCCGAGAACCCGGCCGATCGCGTCACGGGCTTTCGGGTCCTTCAACTCTTGGAGGGTCTCGGACCAGCTACAGCCGGCAAAGCCCTCGACAACATGCGAGGGTTGCCGCCGATCGAGGCCTTGGCGGCTTTCCGACCGCCGGCAAAGTCCGCCGATGCCTGGCGCGACCTCGTCACGCTTATGACGTTCCTCTACGATGAGGTGCCGGAATGGCCAGCTGAACTCGATCGCGTTCGCCAGTGGTACCAGCCCCATCTCGAGCATCGCTACACCGATGCGGTGGTTCGCGCCGGCGATCTCGATCAGCTTCAGCGCATAGCCGCCGGCTATTCATCACGGGAGAAGTTTCTAACCGATCTCACGCTCGATCCCCCGAGCGCCAGCAGCGATGAGGCGGGGCCTCCGCTTCGCGACGAGGACTACCTGATCTTGTCGACGATCCACTCCGCCAAGGGCCAGGAGTGGAGAGGCGTCTTCGTTCTCAACGCCGTCGACGGCTGCATCCCTTCGGATTTAGGGACGGGCTGCACGGAGGATATCGAAGAGGAACGGCGGCTGCTCTACGTCGCGATGACGCGCGCCAAGGATCAGCTCACGCTGATCGTTCCGCAACGCTTCTATACGCATCAGCAGGCAGCCCGGGGCGACAAGCACCTCTATGCGGCTCGCACCCGCTTCATACCGTCGGCGCTTCTCAAGCATTTCGAGCAGAGGACATGGCCCGTCGCGACGGGTGGCGATAAACGCCCTGCGGCGCATGCCTCGGACGGCGGAGTCGATCTCGGTGCCCGCATGCGGGGAATGTGGCGTAGAGCTGGGAGTTAATCCCCACGGCCAGACTGCCCGACCGACCGCCGGTCCCGTTAGCCCGCTTCGACGATCTACACCCCCGTGGGACTTTGGCGATTGACCGCCGGACCCGTTTCCGCCCACACGTGTATGCGTGGCTTCCCGGCGGCTCGAAAAGCCACGTCGCCCCGCTGTGCCCGACGGAACAACGCCGCGTCGCACGCGGGCGTAGTTTGCTGCCATCGGTCCACGACTCTCGATGGAGCAAATCAATGGGCAACGACACGGAGCGCCCGGCGCTGGTGATGTTCAAACGCGTGGCGTGTGGTTGGATTTATAGAGCTCCGAATCCTTGGATATTCGGTGATGCTCCCCACTACTCCGTGACCGACGAGCAGAAGGCCAAAATCGAGGCCGTCGTAGTCCCGCGGCGGCCCGTTCTGTTTGGAATGATGCTCGTGGCAGGAATTTTTGCGTGGGTGTTCGCGCTCGCGGGGCTCGTTTGGGCCGTCTCCCGCCACGACGATCCCACCACTGCCGATGTGATTGCGATTGTAGTGCTGGTGGTGGTTTCGCTTATTGTCGCAGTGCCCCTTGCGAATTGGATTCAAAGGCGTCGCTTGCAGCCAGTTCTGGCAGGATTGCCCCTGACACACGAGCGGATCACGTTCACAGAAATGCGGAAGACCGCGCGCACCGCCACGCCCTTCAGGCAATCACGCAACGCTTTTATTGCCTCCGTATTTGCCTCATTCGCTGCTGTGGCAGCCGCCTACTCGCACTTTCTCGTTAAGCCCGCCCTCGACGGGCACGTTCTGCTTTGGACCTTCAATGCAGTCCTATGGGGCTCGCTCGCAGTTGTTTGGTACCGGAGAGCATTGCTCAGGGCGAAGGACGATGGACAGAGCTTTGTTCGCTTTGCGCGGATCGTTCTACTGATCGCTGTCTCAGGAGTCGTCGTATTAGGCGCAGGACTGCAATCCTACCGCAAACACGTGGTGCCGACGGCACGCGACTACGCCGTGGCGCGCGTCCAGTTTGAGGTTTCGGCCAAAGCTGGCGACGCCAAAGCCATGAACAGTGTTGGTTGGCTGTATCAGACTGGCCTCGGCGGCACGCAAGACTACGCCAAGGCGACGGAATGGTACGTGAAGGCCGCCAACGCTGGCAACGTTGCTGCGGTGAGCAACCTTGCTTCGCTCTATCAGAGGGGTTTGGGCGTCCCACAGGACTATGCCAATGCACGAGGGATATTCGAAAAGACCGCGAAGGCGGGTTTCGGGCCAAGCATGGACGCGCTCGGAGTCATGTACGTCAATGGTTGGAGTGTGCCAAAAAGCGATGCGATGGCTCGCGCATGGTACGATATGGCGGCGACAGCCGGGAACACGGCTGGAATGCAGCACCTTGCAAGCATGTTGGATGCTGGAAAGGGCGGGCCCGCGAATCCCGCGCGCGCTGCACGCCTCCTGATGGAGTCTGCGAACCTCGGTCACAAATGGTCTGTGACCATACTTGGTGGTCCATTGAAGTTCTTGACGCCCTCGACGCGCGTCGAGCTTAAGCGGGAACTCGCCAGCCTCGGCCAGGATAGTGGTGCGCTTGACGACATTTGGGACGCCACTGCGCACAGCGCCGTTATGGCGTACCTCAACAAGCCGGCGATCAAGGGTACAACCGGAGCAAAGCAATGATTGCTGACGTCTCAACGGTACTGAATTGTTCCACCGCTAAAGCTTGGAATGAGGTTCAGAAAAGTTCGCTCCTTTTGCATGTGATGTGGCCCTTAGCTCGGGTCGTGCCGATTGACGGAAGATTCCCGGAACGTTGGCACGATGGGCAGGTTCAATGCAAACTGTACATCTTTGGTATCATCCCGCTCGGCGTGCACACTATCCACATTGAGAAGGTCGATGATAGAGAACATCAAATACAGAGCCGCGAGCGCGATCCACTCGTCGCCCGCTGGGATCACCTGATCTCGATAAATCCGCTCGATGACAAGCGATCGATCTACCGCGACACAATCGATATCGATGCTGGCTGGCTCACCTTTACCGTTTGGGCTTGGGCCAATTTGTTTTACCGACATCGCCAACGCCGCTGGCGCGCACTTGTCGAGACATTGTGATGGCGACCGACAGCCGTTGGTCCGTAAGATCGAAAACCCGTAAATTGAAGTCTGCTATTAATCCTCTAGGCCGGTACTCGAGACGATTAACGGCGCATCCTTGCGGCCGCGATCTGGTCGGCAGCCAACATGTGTATGCCCGGCTTCATGACCCCGGCGGCTCAAAAAGCCACGTGGCACCGGCAATGATGCGCCAGTCGGGCTCCGATTGTATGCCGTTGAGATCATCTACAATCGGTACACCCACCGACACGAAGCTCGACCATTTGTCTTGACAGAGCCGCAGCCCCGGCGAGAGGAAGATGGTATTGCCGCCCGAATTCGGATCGCTGATGCCGCTGGTCACCTGCTCCGCGTGCCACTCGCCGTTTAGTTCGAGCACGAGGTCGAGTGATGGTCCGGTGCTCTCATGCTCGTGGTGGTGATGCCCATCGTCCCCTTCTTCGTGTGCCTCCGCACCGTGGAACATGGGATGCTCGCCCAAGCCGAGGGATGTGAGGCGATACGAGACAGCAAAGTTGTACTGGAACCGGTCGCCGAGAGTTGTGCTCTCAATGCCTTCGGTCGAGAGGGTGTAAAGAAGATTGGCGTCAAACGACCACTTGCCTTCGTGGTGCGTCCACGCCAGCCCCAGTAATGGCTCCCACGCGCCTGTGCCTGGCTGAAACTCGGCATCGAAGGGCTCGCCTTGCGCTGTGTGAGCGTTGGTGCGGCCCGTTGGTGTAGTTAGGCCAAACAGGACTGCAAGTTCGGTATTCTTCTGATTGAAAAACCGGTACTGGCCGAAAAGCGTCAGGTCGCCAATGCCGTCAGCAGGCCCGAAGTTCTCCACTTCGAGATCGCCGTTGTCCTGCTCGACGGCCTCGCGAA
>CAXMLT010000676.1:0-3276 GCA_964194245.1 uncultured Hyphomicrobium sp. | reverse complement strand
ACGGAAGACGGGAGATCGGCAGAGATCGGCGTAGTGGGAAACGACGGCATCCTCGGCATCGCCGTTTTCATGGGCGGCGAGAGCGTGCCCAATCGGGCCGTGGTTCAAAGTGAAGGCGTTGCCTTCCGTATGCCGGCGCATGTGCTGGCGTCAGAGTTTCGTCGGGCGGGACCTCTTCAACGAGTCCTATTGAGGTACACGCAGTCCTTAATCGCGCAGATGTCGCAGACGGCGCCTGCAACCGGCTTCATTCGGTAGAGCAGCAACTTTGTCGTTGGCTACTTTTAAGTCACGACCGCCTGCAGTCGAACGAACTCATCATGACGCAGGAGCTCATCGGCGACATGTTGGGGGTGCGTCGTGAGGCTGTCTCGCACCAGGCTGCCCGCCTGCAGGATGCCGGGCTGATTAGTTATCAACGAGGCCGTATCACCATCCTCGACCGCGCTGGTCTCGAAGCGAGAGTATGCGAGTGCTACAGTGTGGTCCGCCGCGAAGCTGACCGCCTCATGAGCCGCAGTGCCTAACCACATTGTTGCGAAGCGCAAAAAGCAAATCCGCGCGCCGCGCAAGTCTACCTTGTGTGCGGTCGCGCATAGACGGCGCAACGCGTACGCCTTTGTACTGTCGGTCGTTCGCCAAAGCGGCGATCGGAATTCCCGACTGGATCGCTGCATCTACGAACGGTTGGGATTCCTGGGGGCGCATCTGCCCGCCTCTCCGACGACGCAGATGAGAGGCAGCAATGTCGCTGGAAAACACGATGGCGACTTTTGCGATTATCTTCCTAGTCGCGGCCGTCTCAGCACTAATTGTTGCTGCGGGTTGAATACAAGGGACTGCGCCTGTCCCGAATTTCCGACAGGAAGAGGAGCTATGACCGACCAGGAATTTAGGGAACTTCGATCCATGATTGAGCGCCGCGTGCGCGAGGCGCACGCGCTTGGACGCGTCGCGCAGAAGAAGCGGATTCCATACTTTCCGAAGAAACGATTTGATGGAGGGACCGACCGTCGAGCTCAGTCGTGGGAAACCAACGGATCACGCTATCCTCAGGTACTTCGAAAGACCTAAGTCCAATTTATCCGAAGCTACCCGTTTTTAATCGCTGAGATTGAACTCTCTCGCGCCGTCCCCACTCCATTCCGATGAGCGCCGCTTTTCGCGCTACAACTATATGTTGCGCCCCTGCAGCGCCCTCTCTCAGCAAACGATATTCCCACCTTGAAAAGAACTATAGCGTGCTTTTTCCGAACGATGGCACACGCTCGCGCCGATCAGCCGCGCGCCGCCGAATTCGATTTTGTACATTTTTAGGGGACAACTGCGGTGCGCAAATAAAAACGCATAGACAACCACCCGCAATAGGCGCTGACGTGATCGATTGGCGTGGCGAGAGCCCTCTCGCCAAGCCAATCAAAACTCTGCAATTGGTCAGATGCGTAGCAGAGTGAAAGAGCTAGAGGGGCGTCCGATTGTAAGCTTCCCCGCGTGCGACCGGACGTCCCGCTAGTGCAGCCCCGTGAGTTACACCAAGACAAATTTCACTGTCTAGTGGGCACGCAATCCCATCAACATCTTTTGCTGCGACCCGGCACGTCACCGGCGGGCAATGCCTGGGATAAAGGTCGCCACTCAGAAAATTCCGCGACGGATTTCTCCGCCGCGGAACCGAATTTCAACCGTGTACTTCTGGGTCCTACGTGCGGCGGCACCAGTCATCTACCTCCTGCTTCGCCTTCTCCTTCGCATAGCCGTAGTGCGATTGAAGTTTGCCTTCAAGTTGTTCGCGGTTGCCGTTGATCTTGGCGAGCTCGTCGTCGGTGAGCTTGCCCCACTGCGTTTTGATTTTTCCTGACAACTGCTTCCAGTCTCCTTTTGCGGTGTCCCAATTCATTGAAGCTACTCCTTCTTGTTGGGCCCTCATGGACCCCTTCTACCGAAAGCCATCTTCCGGTTAGTCACCATTTTCAACTAGGCGTGCCTGTAGGCGGAGATCGGCGCGGCGGAGCCGGGCATGGCCATCAATAGACGCCGCTGCAATAGGTCTCCAACTGATCGATGGTTAAACACAGCTAGAGTCGTTCTCGCCTACCTTGAACGAGCGGCCTCGATCCGCTGTTCGCTGGCCGCCGTCTGCTTGACAGTGATTTCGAGCCTATCGAACACTTTAAGTATCTCGTCCACGGCGCAAGCCACTCGCGCCGGATCGTCCTTCAGTTGAACATTCCCGATGTGGCGCAGGAAATCGCCCATTTTGCGCAGGTGGCCTCTCGAGTAGATCGAGAACTGTTCGAGAAAATCTGCTCGGGAAATTTCATCTAGTAGGCCCGCGATCGAAGGGTCCAGCGTCACATCATTTTGGTCAGACGAGATTGCAGCGATAAAATCGCTCCGCAACTTCGTTAGAACGACGTTTTGCATTTAACCGTCCCTCCCTGAGGAGCGCCGGAAGTCTGATCGGTCGCCGCGAGCCGATCGCATCTCACAGCTGAGGAAAACGGGCGCACTGATGGGGCGGGCGAACAAAGGGATCAATGCGTTGCCGTAGCGCGGCCCCGCGCTGCCATCCTCGCCCCTTGGCCAGTCCACATGGACCAAGCCGACGTCCAGTTGCGCTGCCATGCTTCCGCCGCTTCCATCCAAATCTGGACCGGCGCAATTTGGAAGGTCGAGTTCTGGGGTGCTCCGAAGCCCATACCGGGGAATGGCGGCAGCTGGACGTTGAAGGGAACAACCATTGGCGACTTAAGCTGCTCCTGCCACGCGTCCATCAATTGATCGATCATGTTCGTTTGCATTTTCGAGGCTTGCTCGAAGTGCTTTCGCGAGGCCTCAACAACCTCCTTGGGCCAACCCATAGCGATTGCGGCGGCCGCCATCTTTTTCAAGATCGTTTGGCTGTAACGTGCCGTACTCGCGGCCACTTCGTCACGCCATGCCGACAGCGCATCGAAGACCGCATTCATGGCTTCGCGTCCTTCGCGGTCGAGACTTTCCGTTACTGACTTATTCGTCATGACAAACTCCTTGCTCGGCAATCATGCCAAGACAATACAGGATGCCCCCAGTGCCCATTCTTTGCTGTTTTTCGACGCTGGGCCCGAATAACTTGAATGTCAATGTATAGTGAAAGAATTTCTGAAATAATCGACGATAATGACCCTGGGTTTTATTTGCCGGCCAGCTCTAAGTACGCCAGCCAACAGGGAAAAAGCGAGAATTGCGATAGAATTTAACGATGACGGCCGCTCTTTATTGAACGGTCCGGAATCT
>CAXMLT010000675.1:0-2934 GCA_964194245.1 uncultured Hyphomicrobium sp. | reverse complement strand
ATGTGTATAAGAGACAGGCTTGGAGAAGGTCTTCTTGGCGTCGAAGATCACGAGCTTCGATTTCGGCTTCTTGGTCTTGAGGAAGTAGCCGATCATGCAGGCGCGCTCGTAAGGGCCGGGCGGACAGCGATAGGGGTTGCCGGGCACTGCCATGACGACGGTGCCGCCGTCCTCGAGCGCCTCGAGCTGGCGCTTCAGCAGTTCGGTCTGCGGTCCAGCCTTCCACGCGTGCGGCATGATCTCGGCCGCTTCGCGCGAGTAGCCGGCGATCGCCTCGTACTTGAAGTCGATGCCGGGCGAGAGTACGAGCCGGTCATAGGGCAGCGTCGTGCCGCCCTTCAGCGTGACGGTCTTCTTCGCGGTGTCGATGTCGCTCGCCCAGTCGGTGGCAACCGTGATGCCGAGCTTGCGCAGCCCGTCGTAGGAGTGCTGCAGCGAGGCAAACGTTCTAAAGCCGCCGAAGTAGTGGTTGGAGTTGAAGCAGGTCGTGTAGATCGGCTGCGTCTCGACCACCGTTACGTCGAGCTGCGGCGCTTCGCTCTTCAAGACGCGCGCGACGGTCGCGCCGCCCGCTCCGCCGCCGACGATGACGACCTTGCCGCCGCCCTTGGCGATTGCCGTCTTGGTGAGAAAACCCGGGGTTGCCGCCGCGACCGCCAGTGCCCCCGTAAGCCTGACGAACTCCCTGCGATTCATCATGGTCTTGTGCCTTGTTCCCGGCGCACGATTGCCGATATCGTTAGCGGGACTGACGAGAAGCGGCAATGGACAAAACCCGCCGATGGCCGACGATTTCCGCATCAAGGTAATTGACCGCCGCGATTTTGTGCTGGGTGCCGGCGCCGCCGCACTGCTTGCTGCTCACGTCGCCGCGGCCCCCGACGCGCACGCGGTCACCGGCAGCGCCGAATTCGAAACCGTGCTCGCCGACCTCCTGAAAGGCGCCGCACCGCGCAGCGGCGGCATCAACATGGACCTCCCCGCGTCCATCGAGAACGGCGACTACGTGCCGGTCGCACTCGGCGTTGAGAGCCCGATGACGGCGGAGAGCTACGTCAAGGCGATCCATCTGCTGTCACCTGCCAACCCGCGCGCACTTGTCGCGAGCTTCAAGTTCACGCCGCTGTCGGGGCGCGCGCGTGTGACCACCGTCATGCGGCTTGCCAAGACGCAGGAGGTCGTCGCCGTCGCCGAGCTGAGCGACGGCACGTTCCTCATGGCAACGCACAACGTCGACGTGAAAGTCGGCGGCTGCGGAACCTGAGCCAGACCATGAAAAAGCCACCGCGCATAAAAATTCCAGACGGCGTCAAGCCGGGCGATATCATCGAGATCAAGACGCTCGCCACCCACGTCATGGAGACTGGCAACCGCAAGGACGCCGCCGGCAACAAGATCCCGCGCGACATCATCCATACCTTCACCGCGACGTTCGAGGGCCGCGCGGTGTTCTCCGGCGCGATCGGCTCCGGCATCGCGGCCAACCCTTATTTCGCGTTCTTCCTGAAGGTTCCCGGCCCCGGCACGCTCGACTTCACCTGGATCGACGACGAGGGTGAGACCACGGTCGAGAAGGTACCGCTCGTCGTCGCGTGAGCGATTACGCCGCCGCTCAGGAGATTCTGGCCCTTTAGGCCTCCGGTCCCTGCAGCCGCCGCAAGACGCGCTCGCCCTTGACCGCGGCACGGTCCCCCGCATCGCGCGCCGCCGCGTGCAGCCGCCGCCAGAGCCGCTGCCCCGCAATGGCACCCCGGTCGCTCGCGTGGCGCATGGTGGCCTGTGCCCGCGCCGTCCACGCGAGCGCTTTCGGCTGGAAGCCGACCCACGCCGCCCCGAACCTGGGGCTCAGGTCAGCCCAGGTGCGGCGCGTGTAGTTGTTGGCACGCCAGCGCAACACACGCCCATAGCGCCATACCCAGGAGTTGCGGATGTGTGCAAACAGCGCCTCCTGCCACGGCACGAATGCCTCATAGGCCCTTCGGAACCAGGCGATCTGCATGAGCTGCGGCTTGGTCAGGAAGAAGAGGCGCGCGATCAGCGCCGTGCTCGCAAGCTTTGCGAGAATGATCACGGCGAGGGCCGTCACGAAGTGGCCCGTCACCAGCAGGAAGACACCCAGGAACTTCGCCGGGATCAGGATCGCGCTCGGCACCGCGAGCGTCACCAGCGCACCATAGGGCGGCAGCCCAGCGATCCACCGTTCCACCGCTGCCCAGAGAGGAAAGCGCGCGAGCCTCGCGATAAGGTCGGAGAGCGGCCGCCAGCCCCATTCCTCGAACAGGAGGATGAGCGCGGCCAGCACATTGAGCACAAAGACCAAAGTGGGGCGCACGGCCTTCCAGGCCCGCAAGATCGCCTTCCCGAAAAACAGGGATATGAGGGTGAGCGTCAGCAAGAGCCGGCGCCCTTGCCGTTTGAGATCTGGCGTGAGTTGCGCCCACATCGCAGTGTTTTCCTGCACGCCTTGGCCGGCGGCGTCTCCACCCTAGGCCCGGCGCCTCTCGCCGCGGTTAACCCCGTCTCGCCCGAATTCCGCATTCCGCCCCGCTATTTCCTCGCCACCAGCCGGATTTCCTCCGGCCGCAACGCTTCGACACGCTCGACCTCCTCGAGCGCGTGCTCGAGCGTCTCGCGCGCCTTCTCGGCCTGCCGCTGGCGCTCCCACAGGCTCGCGTACAGGCCGCCCTTCGCAACAAGCTCGGCGTGCGTGCCCTGCTCGATGAGGCGGCCGTTCTCCATGACGAGGATGCTGTCGGCATGCACGATAGTCGAGAGCCGGTGCGCAATGACAAGCGTGGTGCGGCCCTGCGCCACCCGGTCGAGCGCGTCCTGGATTTCCTTCTCGGTGTGGCTGTCGAGCGCGCTCGTCGCCTCGTCGAGGATGAGAATGGGCGGACCCTTGAGGATGGTACGGGCGATGGCGACGCGCTGCTT
>CAXMLT010000674.1:0-2236 GCA_964194245.1 uncultured Hyphomicrobium sp. | reverse complement strand
GGAGATGTGTAAAAGAGACGGGGAGATGGGAGGGGAGCCGCTGCTGACGGCGCAGAGCCTCGATGTCGGCGTGCGGCTGTGGCCGCTCATCCGTCAGGACATCGTTGTCGACCGGCTTGTGCTGACGAACCCCGTGTTCAATCTGCGCGTCGACGCTAAGGGACGGCGGAGCTGGGACATGGCAGCGGGCCCGGCGCCTGTCCGTTTCGCGCAGGCCGGCACTACGATCACCGACGCTCCGATGGTGGTTGCCGATAGCGGCGAGCGCCGACGCGAACTCGGCAGCGGCGAGCTATCGCTCGGCGACGTCCGTATCGTCAACGGCACCGCGAACTACAGCGACGATCGCCACGGCACCTCGCAACACGTCACCGCGATCGATGCCGACATTCAGGCGCCGTCGCTGGCGAGCCCCGTCAACGCCAAGGGCAGCTTCCTGTCTCAGAGCGAGAAGATCGCGTTCGACGCCAAGATCACGTCGCTCGGGGATATCGTGAACGAGCGCCCGGCGAAGCTCGCGCTCAACGTCGCAGGGCGTCCGTTGAACGTGCACTTCGACGGCACCGTAGCGCTCAAGGATGACGTCGCCGTTGAAGGCAGCCTCAGCGGCGACACGACCTCGTTCCGCACGCTGGCCGAGTGGCTCGGCACGCGGCTGCCGCGGTCCTCAGGTTTCGGGGCAGCGTCCCTAACCGGGAACCTGCGGGCGGGCAGTGAGGCGTGGCGCTTCTCCGATGCCAAGCTGACGCTCGACGGTGCCACCGCGACCGGCACCATCGGCGTCATCACCTCCGGCCAGCGTCCGCATGTCGTGGCCGATCTGAAGGTTTCCGATCTCAACCTCGACACCTATGAGGGCCACGCGAGCCCGGGCATCCAGCCCGAGCCCGCGCCGCGCGAAGAGCCGCCGCGGAAGCGATCGGATTCCTCGCAGCCGAACTCCATCGACGATCTACTCGTCGAACCGGGCCCCAAGGTCAAAGGCTTCACGCAACGCGATGGCTGGAGCGGCGACGCCTTCGACATCGGCGCCCTCGACATCATCGACGCCGACGCCAAGCTTTCGCTCGCTGGCCTCACCTATGGCGGCATGCACGTGGACAATTCGGAGGTCGTGCTCGTACTAAAGGACCGCGTGCTCAAGACGACGCTCACGGACATCAGCCTCTACCAGGGCCGCGGCAACGGCGTCGTCACCGTCGACGGCACCGGCAAGGAGGCGCTCGTTGCGGCCGATTTCTTGCTCTCCGACATCGCCGCCCAGCAGCTGCTGAAGGATTCCGCCGGCATCGACTGGATCTCTGGCAGGTACAAAGGAAGCCTTTCGATCAAGGGCCACGGCGCCAGCGAGGAGGCGCTCGTGCAGTCGCTCAACGGCAAGGCCGACTTTGCGGTCCACAATGGGGCCGTCGCCGGCTTCAATCTGGAGGGTGCCTTGCGCGAGCTCCGCGACGGCAACCTCCCCGACTTCGAGACATCGCCCTCGAAGAAGACCAACTTCAGCGCCCTCACCGGCAGCTTCGTCATTACCGATGGTGTCGCCCACAACGACGACCTGAAGCTCGTGAGCCCCGCCTTGCACGCGACCGGCTCCGGCGCGATCGATCTGCCCGCGCGCAGCCTCGACTACACCGTGAAGCCGACGCTCATCGCCAGCGCCGAAGGCGAGAGCGGCAAAAACGACCTCGCCGGCATCGAGGTGCCCATCCACATCTCCGGGCCTTTGGACGCGCCGAAGATCCAGCCTGACATCGAGGGCGCCATCGGCAGCCAGAAGAACCTCGACGCGGTCAAGGAGTTCGGCAAGAAGCTTAACGGCAAGAACGTCGGCGAGGCGATCAACAATCTGCTCGGCAAGGGCGAGAACGGCGAGCCGTCGAAAGCAGAAAAGTTCCTCGACAAGATCTTCGGCAAGTAGCTCGCTGCACCGCGTCACGCCAGCGCTAGAGGCGCGCTCTGCCGCCGCCATCCGTGTCAGAAATTTGCCGCTCGCGAGGCGTCGAGAAGTTCGCGCGCGCGGCGCGCCCAAAAAATTTTGCCCCAGGGGCAAATTTTTTCTTGCGTAGGGGGGGGGTGTGCCTCATATGACCCCTCTCCGTTCGTCCACCTGCCCTTAAGGTCGAGGTTTTCCAGAAACCCCAAAGGTAAGGAGCGGACGGGTCACCTCTATCTACCTGGTTGGGGAGGGTCATATGGCCTTTAATGACACCCTCTTCCAATTGGGGATGGACTTGAC
>CAXMLT010000673.1:0-4086 GCA_964194245.1 uncultured Hyphomicrobium sp. | reverse complement strand
TCGTTGCCTCAGTCGGCTTTGCGGCTGGCGGATCTTGCGCCTCGGTAAGCTCGTGCGGCCGGCCACCTATCACCCCATCAAGCTCGGTGCGCGCCGTCATTACGTGCTCGTCGATCGCGGTGCCGCCCTGCTCGATGGTCGAGCGCACCTCGCGCCCTATCCCCTCGAACTCTTCCTTCAGGTCCTGCAGCTCGGCTTCGCGGATGGCCTCGTCGAACTGGGCGCGGAACTCGGCCGCGTGGCGCCGCACGATGCCGAGATACTTGCCGACCGTGCGCAACAGGATCGGAAGATCCTTGGGGCCCACGACGATCAGGGCCACGATCGCGAGAATCAGAAGCTTGCTGGAGGTGAGATCGAACATACGCCGTTCCAATTGCCGATGCGGCCGGCGCGATGGAAAGGCCGGGGCCGTCGCGAGAGGCGCGATGCTAGCCGCGCGCGGAGCGTCAGCTCAACTTGCTGCGGTCACGGTCGCGCTCGGCCGTCGTCGTCGAGGGATGCTCGATGACCTTGGGGTCGGGCCGCTCGGCGTCCTCGTCCTCCGACAGGCCCTTCTTGAAGCTCTTTATGCCCTTGGCGACGTCGCCCATGATCGACGAAATGCGGCCGCTGCCGCCGAAGATCAGCAGCGCGACGAGCGCGAGGATGAGCAAATGCCAGCCGCTGAAGCCCATTGTCGATTGCTCCTACTCGGCCAATTCCGCAACGGCGGAACCTAGTGTTGCTATTTCCGTGGCGGCCGAGACCATTGCTTAGCAACAAGTCGTTGCGATTTCCGCAACTGGTATTACAGAAACCATATGGGGTCGCAAGGCGGCATCCGCAGCGTTTGACCGCCAAGTCCTTACCAAGTATTGCTTTTCTTTGATCCAGAGCCGATCAGCGCGGGACCGGATCGGCTTCGTCCGGCGCTTCGTCGTCCTCTTCGTCGGCGTCTGCCTCCTCCGGCTCCTCCTCCTCGATCGCGTCGAGCGCCACCTCGTCCGGCATCAGCGCGGCGATGTCGGTCGGCTCCGGCACGGAGAAATCGGGCGGCAAGTTGCCGTCGAGCAGGCCCGAGGCGCGCAGCTCGGCAAGACCCGGCAGGTCCTTGATGCTCTCCAGCCCAAAGTGGCTGAGGAACGTTTCCGTGGTGCCGTAGGTGACGGGCCGTCCCGGCGACCGCCGGCGACCGCGCAGGCGCACCCATCCGGTCTCGAGCAGGATGTCGAGCGTGCCGACGGAGGTCGTGACGCCGCGGATCTCCTCGATCTCGGCGCGGGTGACCGGCTGGTGGTAGGCGATGATCGACAGCGTCTCCAGCGCCGCCTTCGACAGCCGGCGCTCCTGCACGGCGAAGCGCTCGAGCAGATAGGCCAGATCCTGCGCGGTGCGGAACGCCCACTTCCCGGCGACGTGCACGAGATTGACGCCGCGGCCAGCGTAGAAGACGCGCAGCTCCTCCAAGAGGGCGGCGATATCCTCAGTCTCGGCGAGGTGCGATTTCAGCTTCGCCTCGTCGAGCGGCTCGCCGGCCGCAAACAACAGCGCCTCCAGGATGCGCAGCTTCTCGCGGTGATCGGCGAAGGGCAGCGCCGCCACATTGCGCGGCAGTCCGCCAAGCGCCTCCGGCGCGCCCGTGTCGTCGGGCGCGTTGTCGTTCACGTCCTGGCTCGACGGCACCAGGCTCAGGCGGGGCGGCTCCATGCGCTTTTCTCTCGTCATTGGCTTGGGGACGCCACTGCTGTTTACGCTAGGTGATGCGCTGCCACTCGGCATCGGGCTGGCGCGGCCTCATATAGATAGGCTCGAACGGTCCGTCCTGCCTTAGCTCGACTCGGCCCTCGCGCGCCATTTCCAATGTGGCGCCGAACGAGCTCGCCAGCACGGTCTTTCCGTCCTCGGTCGGTACGAGCAGTTGCTTCAGGAAGCGGTCGAACTCGAGCCAGTCGGCGGCGGAGGCGACATCGCCCATGAAACGCTCGAGCCGCACGCGCGCATCCTTGATCGACCAGACGGAGCGCGCCTTGACGACGTGGCCGACTTTGATGGTGCGGCGGCGTTGATCGGCGTAGGCGTGCAGGAGATCGTAGATGGTCGCCGTGTGCGCGGTCTCACGGATGGTCTTGGTGCCCTCGGGCATGCCGCGCTGGAACACGTCGCGGCCGAGTCGCATACGGTTCATGAGCTCGGCGGCAGCGTCGCGCATCGCCTCGAGCCGCATCAGCCGGAACGACAGCCGGCGCGCCAGCTCTTCGGCGCTCACGTCCGTCGCCTCGCCCACCTCGCGCGGCAAGAGCAGACGCGACTTGAGAAACGCGAGCCACGCGGCCATCACGAGATAGTCGGCGGCAAGCTCGAGCCGCAGCTTCTGCGCCTCGGCAATGAACGAGAGGTACTGATTAGCGAGCGCCAGCACGGAAATCTTGGCGATGTCGACCTTCTGCGTGCGCGCGAGCGCCAGCAGCAGGTCGAGCGGGCCCTCGTAGCCGGCGACGTCGACGATAAGAGCGTCCTCTCGATTGAGAGGCGTTCCCACGACGGGCTCCTCCCAGGTCGAGATCGCCTGCGCGTTAGGGTCGGTTTCTGCGCTCATGCCGGCTCCAGGCCGTCGCGATAGGCAATATCGCGTCCGATCCACTGTACATATAGTGTTGAGTTTACACTGATTCAGCACCGCCCGCCGCGGCCGTTAGGACACGGGCGAGATGCACCTCCGCGGCCGCCGAATCGAACGGCTGGGCCTTGGCCGCTATGGCGAGGGCCCCGGCAAAGCGTTCCTCTGCGCGGCCCGAGAGCGCCGGCACGCCGGCACCGGCTGCCTGCATCTCGGTCAGATCACCATTGCAATGAAGCGCTACGTCCGATCCCGCGGCGATGACGCGCCGCGCGCGGGCACGCATGTCTCCAGCCAGCGCCTTCATCGACAGGTCGTCGCTCATCAGGAGGCCGTCGAAGCCGATCTCTCCGCGGATGATCTCGCGCGTGACGATCGCGGACGTGCTCGCCGGCTCCTTGGGGTCGATTGAGCGAAACACCACGTGCGCCGTCATCGCGGCCGGCATATCGCTGAGCGCCTTGAACGGCGCGAAGTCCGTCGCCGATAGCTCAGCACGGCTCTCCGTCACGACGGGAAGCGCGAGATGGCTGTCCGCGGTCGCCCGCCCGTGGCCGGGGATGTGCTTGATGACGGGGACGACGCCGCCGGCCATGAAGCCTTCGGCAACCGCCTTGGCGAGCGCTATCACCTGCGCGGAATCAGTGCCGTAGGCGCGGTCACCGATGATCTCGTGCGAACCGGGCACAGGCAGGTCGACGACCGGGGCGCAGTTCGTGTTGATGCCCAGCGCTTTCAGATCGTCCGCGAGCAGCCGTGCGACCGCGAAAGCTGCGGCCGCGGCGCCGTCGGGGTCGCGCTTGAAATCGCACCCGAAGGCGGCTGCCGGCGGAAGCTTGCGGCCGAGCGGCGGACGCAGGCGTTGCACGCGCCCCCCTTCCTGATCGATGAGGACCAAAAGCTCGTGCGTGCCGACTGCCTCGCGCACGGCATCGATGAGCGCGCGGATCTGCGCGTGGCTCTCCAGGTTGCGGGCAAAGAGGATCAGCCCCGCCGGCCGCGCCTCCTTCAGGAAGGCGGCTTCGCGGGGCGCGAGCATGAGGCCCGCGACGCCGGTGATCAAAGCGGTGCGCATGGCGCCTCCGCTGGACAAATCAAGCGGGGTATCAAAGGGCGGATCATCGGCGTGCCAAAGAGGGCGCCAGAGTAACGGATTGGAGAGTGACGGCTCAGTATGCCGTCACCCAGCAATCCTTGTAGCCGGCGGCCTTCAGCTCGGTGCAGAGCTGCGAGGCTTGCGAGCGCGAGCCGGGCGGCCCGACCAGCAAGCGGTTAAACATGCCCTTGTCGCCCAGGTTGGCTTCCTGCACCTCGGGGGTCTTGTTGGCGAGCACGGTGCCGTACTTCTGCTGCATGTCGGCGAAGCGCTTCAGCGCGTCGAGGCGGCTGCTGCCCGTCGCCGGAATGGAGGCGAGTACGACGACGTAGCCGTTGGCGCCGGCGCTGGCGTCCGGATCGGCCGCGGCGACCTGCTTCTTCGCGGCGGG
>CAXMLT010000672.1:0-7560 GCA_964194245.1 uncultured Hyphomicrobium sp. | reverse complement strand
CCCGCCGCTACGTCGGCGACCGCTTCGCGCTCATCGGCGATGCCGCGCACGCCGTGCATCCCCTCGCAGGGCAGGGCCTCAACCTCGCCTTCCGCGACGTCGCCGCGCTTGTCGAAGTGATCGCGGACGCGGTGCGGCTCGGCTTTGACCCGGGGAGCGCGCAGGCGCTCGCGCGCTACGAGCGCTGGCGGCGTTTTGATTCCGCGGTGTCGGCGGCGGCATTCGACGGGCTCAACCGCCTCTTCTCGGGCGACGCGACGCTGGTGCGCTCGGTGCGCGAGTTCGGGCTCGGGCTCGTCGACCGCACGCCGGTGCTCAAGCGCTTCTTCGTCGGCGAGGCGGCGGGCCTGACCGGCGAGCTGCCGCGTCTCATGAAGGGCGAGCCGGTCTAGCTCACTCCTCCTCTTTCGCCTCCACGACGACCGGCAGGATGATGGTGATCGTGCCGGCGTCGAGATCGACCGAGGGTGCGTACGCGTCGGCAAAGGGGATGAGCTCGGTCTCGCGCGTACCCTCGAGACGCAGCTCCAGGATGTCGCCGGCGCCGTAGTTGTCGACGCCGACGACGCTGCCGAGCGTGCGGCCGTCGGGATCGACGGCGCGCAGGCCGATGAGATCGGTGCGGTAGAACTCGCCCTCGGCGGCGGCCGGAAGCCGCGAGCGCTCGACGTAGAGCGCGAGACCCTTCAACGCTTCCACGCCGTTGCGGTCGTCTATGCCGGCGATGCGCGCCACGATGCCCTTCGCCGTCACGCGCACGATCTTCAGCTCGACGCGGCGCTTCCCGTCCTCGGTCTGAAGCGGGCCGTAGGAGGCGATCGCCCGCGGATCCTCTGCATAGCTTTGGATCGTCACCTCGCCGCGCACGCCGTGGGGCGCTCCGATGCGGCCTATGAGAACCCGCTGTCTGTCGTTCATGTCCACTCGGCTGCCATATACGGATCAATTTGTCCGGCCTCAGGCCGGCAGCGGCCCGAGATAGGTGAGCTCGACTCGCACCGGCGCGCCTGCGACCTCGACCATCGTCGCGATCTTCGGCGCGGTGCCGTCGAACGCGCAGACGATATCGAGGCTGGCGCCGGCGGGGCCAGCCGAAAATCCGGTGATCAACCGGCCATCGGGCGGCACCTCGAGGCGGAGCTCAACAGTGTTGAGGCGCTTTTCGGAATCGAACCGGCAGGAGCCGGAGAACACCCCGCCCCAGGGGTCGGAGCCGAGGATACGGCCGTCCCGCAGCGTGGCGAGCGCGCTGCCCTCGGTCGGCATGCGCTCTCCCCCGGCGGCATAGGCAAGGCCGTAGATCCCGTCCCGCAGCATCCGCAAGCTCCCCCGCTACTGGGGGAAGAATACGCAACCTTCGGTTGAACAATGTTTACCCGGAGGCTGCGGGTGCCGATCAGGCCGCCGGCTCGGCCGGAGCCGCCGCCGCTGCCTCGGCCGCCTTGGCTGCCTTGTCTGCTTGCGCCGCCTCGCGCTCCAGGCGCTTTTTCTTCGGCTTCGCCTTATCGGGGTTGTTGGAGGCCGTCCGCTTCATGAGGCCGGCGGCGTCCAGAAGCCTCGCGACGCGATCGGTCGGCTGCGCGCCCACCGACAGCCAGTACTTGCAGCGGTCGAGGTTGAGCTTGACGCGGTTGGTGTCGTCCTTCTTGAGCATCGGGTCGAAGGTGCCGATCTGCTCGATGTAGCGGCCGTCGCGGGGCGAGGCCGTGGTGGCGGCGACGACGTAGTAGTAGGGGCGCTTCTTGGCGCCGCCGCGCGAAAGGCGGATCTTTACGGACATCTCTAGTCTTCCTTCATCGCTGGTTGATGTTGCTACTTCTTCTTTCCCGGCAAGCCGGGGAATTTGGGTAAGCCGCCGCCAAGGCCGGGCAGGCCGCCACCGAGGCCGGGAAGCCGGGGCATCCCGCCGCCGAGACCGGGCAGCCCTTTGGGCAATCCGCCTTTGGACGCTCCCTGCACGAGCGCGTCCTTGAGGTCGGGCGCGAGCTGCTCAAGCGCCTTGGGGTCGAGCTTTGCCAGCTCCTCCTGCATGGCGGCCATCTCGGCCTCGCTCGGCGCTGAGCCGCGTCCGCCACCTCCGACGAGCCGGTTGAGCATGCCCTTGTTGCGGCCCACGGCCTTCATCATGTCGGCCATCTGCCGGTGCATCTTCACGAGGCGATTGACGTCCTCGACCTTGGTGCCGGAGCCGGCCGCGATGCGTCGCTTCCGGCGCGCGTCGAGCACCTTCGGGTTGCGCCGCTCGGACGGCGTCATCGAGGTGATGATGGCGTGCTGGCGCTTCAGGATCTTGTCGTCGAGGTTGGCGTCGGCGATCTGCGATTTGATCTTGCCCATGCCGGGCATCATGCCGAGCACGCCCGACATGCCGCCGATGCGCTGCATCTGCTGCAACTGCTCGGCCATGTCGTCGAGATCGAAGACGCCCTGCTTCATCTTTTGGGCGATTTTCTGCGCCTTCTCGACGTCGATCGTCTGGGCGGCTTTCTCGACCAGACTGACCACGTCGCCCATGCCGAGGATGCGGGACGCGACGCGCGAGGGATGGAAGTCCTCCAGCGCGTCCCACTTCTCGCCCACGCCCATGAGCTTGATTGGCTTGCCGGTGACGGCGCGCATCGACAGCGCCGCGCCGCCGCGCGCATCGCCGTCGGCGCGCGTCAGCACGATGCCGGAGATGCCGACGCGGCCGTCGAACGATTTGGCGACGTTGACGGCATCCTGGCCGGTGAGGCTGTCGGCGACGAGCAGCGTCTCGTGCGGATGCGTGATGTCGCGGATCTCGACCGTCTCCGCCATCAGCGCTTCGTCGATGTGAGTGCGGCCCGCCGTGTCGAGCATGACGACGTCGTAGCCGCCGAGACGCGCGGCATCGAGTGCGCGCCGCGCGATCTGCTGCGGTGTCTGGCCCGCAATGATGGGGAGCGTGGCGACCTGCGTCTGCTCGCCCAGCACGCGGAGCTGCTCCTGCGCCGCAGGCCTGCGCGTGTCGAGCGAGGCCATCAGCACTTTCTTCTTGTCGCGGTCGGTGAGGCGCTTGGCGATCTTCGCCGTCGTCGTCGTCTTGCCGGAGCCCTGCAGGCCGACCAGCATGATCGCGACCGGCGGGGCTGCGGCGAGGTCGATCGGCGCGGCGTCGGAGCCGAGCATGGCGACGAGCTCGTCGTGCACGACCTTGACGACCATCTGCCCCGGCGTGACCGAGCGCACCACATCCTGGCCGATGGCCCTCGCCTTCACCTTCTCGACGAAGTCTTTGACCACATCGAGCGAGACGTCCGCCTCGATGAGCGCGCGCCGCACCTCGCGCATGGCTTCGCTGACGTCGCTCTCGGTGAGCGCGCCGCGCCGCGTCAGCTTGTCAAGGACACCCGAGAGGCGGTCCGACAGCGTTTGAAACATGCGTCCTTCCCGATACGACGGCCCGGCGACCGTCTGCACACAACGAAAACGCACCCGCGGGCGCAACGCGCTGGCGGGTGTTGACCTCCCCGCCTCACGCCATTGGCGCGGACGGGGCGGCGGCTCTGAGGTCAGGGCCGTCTTGAGTGGCGCGGACAATGCCCTCGCGCCCGTTCGGCTGTCAACCCCGGCCCGGTCAGCCCCGCAGGGCCTGGGTGTACGCCCGCGTCAACATGCGCTCGCGGCGGCGGACCCGGTGCGCCACTGGCGCACGATCCGGCCTACTCGCCGCAGCGTCCGCCGCTTCGGCAGCGTCAGGCAGATGCAATTGGGCCCCCACGGGCAGGGGCGCGGCGTGCTGAGCGAAAGCTTCAGCCGCCGCCGGCTCGCCTTGGTCAGGGGCGCGTCGTGCGGACCGTGCGCAGAGTCCGGTGTGTGCTGACTGTTTGGCATCGGATTGGCCTTAAGGAGCGATGGTGGGAATACTATGCCCGCGGCAAGAGGCGGTCATTTGATAACGATCAAAGGGTGCCGCGGGTTCGCTCAGTCGGCTGGTGATATCCGCAAAATCTCGCCGTCGGCCTCGTCAGTGAGCACCCACAGCGCGCCGTCCGGGCCCTGGCGGATGTCGCGGATGCGCTTGCCCAGGTCCGTCAGAAGCTTCTCCGCGGCAACGACGTTGTCGCCGTCGAAGACAAGCCGCTCGATGTGCTGGCCGGCCAGGCCGCCGACGAACGCGTTGCCTTTCCAGCCGGGGAAGAGGTCGCCGGTGTAGAAGGCGAGCCCGCTCGTCGCGATCGACGGCTTCCAATAGTAGACCGCCGGCTCCATGCCGGGCTTCTCCGAGCCCTCGCCGATCTTGCTGCCGTCGTAGTCGATGCCGTAGGTGATGATCGGCCAGCCGTAGTTCTTGCCCGCCTGCGGGTGATTGAGCTCATCGCCGCCGCGGGCTCCGTGCTCGACCGTGTAGAGCGTGCCGGTGTCGGGCCGGATCGCGGCGCCCTGCACGTTGCGGTGTCCGATCGACCAGACCTCGGGCGCCCAGCCGGGCAGCCGCGGATTGTCTGCCGGCACGGTCCCGTCGGGATTGATGCGGATGATCTTGCCGAGGTCGTTTGCCGGGTTCTGCGCTTCCGCGCGCAGCTTGTTGCGCTCGCCGGTCGTCACGAACAGCGTGCCGTCGTGTGCCCACACGAGACGCGAGCCGAAGTGAAATGCGCTGTTGGCCGCGGGCTGCTGCCGGAAGATGACCGTCACGTCGTCGAGGTGGGCGCCGCCATTGCGGTCCGTCACGAGCTTGGCGCGCGCGACGCTCGTTCCGTTCTCCGACGATCCACGCGGCTCGCCATAGGACAAGTAGATCGTCCCGCTATTGGCGAAGTCGGGCGCGAGCAGAACGTCGAGGAGGCCGCCCTGGCCGACGGCAGCTACCTCGGGCAGACCCTCCAATATCGCAGGCGAAAGTTTGCCATCCTTGGAAACGAGGCGCATCCGTCCCGCGCGCTCGGTGACAAGCATGCGGCCGTCGGGGAGGAACTGCAGCCCCCAGGGGTGCTCGAGCCCCCTGGCGAAGCTTTCGACCTTGATCTTGCTGGGCTCTGCCGGCGCCGGGGCGTTGGTGATGACCGCGGCGGCGGGTGCGGCGAGGATGGCAAGCGCCCCCGCCAGGGCCACAGCGATCCCGCCAATTCGATGGAACATCGAGATCGAGCCTCAGTTCGATTGTCTTTTAAAGCCCTGGCGCCATATATGGGTTCATGTCCGCCTCCGCCACCATTCCCTTCCGCAAGATGAACGGACTCGGCAACGATTTCGTGGTGCTAGATGCGCGCCGGGAATCGATCGCGATTGCGCCCGATGACGCCCGCCGCCTCAGCGACCGCGCGAAGGGACCAGGATGCGATCAGGTGATCGTGCTCGAGCCTTCGAAGAAGGCCGACCTCTTCATGCGCATCTTCAATGCGGATGGCTCGGAGGTCGAGGCCTGCGGAAACGCCACGCGCTGCATCGCGCTCATCGTTGCGGAGGAGAGCGGGCGCTCCGACGTGACGGTTGAGACGCGCGCCGGCCTGCTCAAGGCGCACGTCGATAGTGCCGACAGCGTCGTCATCGATATGGGTGAGCCGCGCTTTGGCTGGGAGGACATCCCGCTCGCCGAGCCCTTCGCCGACACCACCCGCATCGAGCTGCAGATCGGGCCGATCGACGCGCCGGTCCTGCACTCGCCCTCGGTCGTCAACGTCGGTAACCCGCACGCGATCTTCTGGGTCGACGACGTCGACGCCCACGACCTCGGCCGCTTCGGGCCGCTGCTCGAGAACCATCCCATATTTCCACAACGCGCCAACATCTCGCTGGCGCACGTGACCGCGCGCAATGCGCTGACGCTACGCACCTGGGAGCGCGGGGCGGGCCTGACCAAGGCTTGCGGCACCGCAGCGTGCGCGGCTGCAGTGGCCGCGGCGCGCAAGGGTTTCACCGACCGTCAAGTGACTGTCACACTTCCCGGCGGGAAATTGGTTATCGATTGGACTGCTTATGGCCACATCCTCATGTGTGGCCCTGCGGAGCTCGAATTCGAGGGTACGATACCGGCGGAAACTCTGTCGCGCGCGCCGGTCTAGCGGCCGTCAAAGTTGTCGAGTATGACCCACTTGCAGATGGTCTCCGCTCCGTCCTGCCTCAACTGACCTCCACGCGCTTGGAGCGTTGAGCTTTGTTCTCGTCGCTGCTGCTAGCCGCTGGTGTTGCAAGGAACGATGGCAGACCCACTCATCATAACGCTCGGCTGCCGGCTCAACGCGTATGAGTCGGAGGTGATGCGCAGATGCGCCGCTGACGCCGGCATGGACGATGCCATCATCGTCAACACCTGCGCAGTCACGGGCGAGGCCGTGCGCCAGGCGACGCAGACGATCCGCAAGCTGCGCCGCGAGCACCCTGAAGCACGCATCGTCGTGACGGGCTGCGCGGCGCAAGTGGAGCCCGAGCGCTTCGCCGCACTGCCCGAGGTCGATCACGTCATCGGCAACGCCGAGAAGTTGAAGCCCGAGACCTTTGCCGGACTCTCCACCGCGGGCAGCGAGCGCGTGCAGGTCGACGACATCATGAGCGTGCGCGAGACGGCGCATCACCTGATCGACGGCTTCGGCTCGCGCACGCGCGCTTACGTGCAAGTGCAGAACGGCTGCGACCACCGTTGCACCTTCTGCATCATTCCGTTCGGCCGCGGTCCTTCGCGCTCGGTGCCGGCGGGCGAGGTTGTCGCGCAGGTCCATCGTCTCGTCGAAGGCGGTTGTCGCGAGGTGGTGCTGACCGGTGTCGACCTCACCGACTACGGCCGCGACCTGCCGGGCGACGCGACGCTTGGTGGCCTCGTGCGCCAAATCCTGCGGCTCGTCCCCGAGCTCGAGCGGCTGCGGCTCTCCTCCATCGACCAAGTCGAAGCGGACGATAACCTGATGCAGGCGATCGCCGAAGAGGAGCGGCTGATGCCGCACCTGCATCTCTCCATGCAGGCAGGCGACGACATGGTCTTGAAGCGTATGAAGCGCCGCCATAGCCGCGCCGATGCCGTAGCGTTCTGCGAGAAAGTGCGGCGGCTGCGCCCGGACGTTGTCTTCGGCGCCGATCTCATCGCCGGCTTCCCGACCGAGACCGATGAGATGTTTGCGGGCTCGATGAGCATCGTCGACGACTGCGGGCTTACCTATCTGCACGTTTTCCCCTTCTCGCCGCGAAACGGCACGCCGGCGGCACGCATGCCGCAGGTCGCGCGCTCCCTCGTCAAGGAGCGCGCCGCGCATTTGCGGCGCAAGGGCAATGAAGCCCTTTCCCGCTATCTCGCCGCGCAAGCGGGCACGGAGGTCGAAGTGCTGCTCGAGCGCGACGGCCTCGGGCGCACGCGCCACTACGCCGAGATCGAGCTTTCCGCCTCGGCTTCTGCCGGAGCGCTGCTGCGCGCCCGCGTCAACGGCCACGATGGCCAGCGGCTGTCGGGCGAGGTGGTGGCGTGAGCGAGCGAGGCGCCAAAGGTGCGCTCGGTCGCCTCTGGGGGTCGAAGCCTGCGAGCGAGGCGCCCGCACCCGATGCAGCCGCGGCGACGCCCGCCAAGCCGGGCGGCTTTTTCGCCCGCCTCAAGCAGGGCCTGGGCAAGAC
>CAXMLT010000671.1:0-1808 GCA_964194245.1 uncultured Hyphomicrobium sp. | reverse complement strand
TGTGTATAAGAGACAGGCATTACAGCGACCGCGCGATGACCTTCCGCTTCGTCTCGAATGTGGACGGCACCGATATGGTCGAGGCGACGCGCGATCTCGACCCCGCCGAAACGCTCTTTGTTGTCTCCTCCAAGACCTTCACGACGCTCGAAACGCTGACCAACGCCCATAGCGCGCGCGACTGGTGCCTCGCCGCCCTCCACGACGATGCGGCGATTGCCAAACACTTCGTCGCCGTCTCCACAAACACTGAAGAGGTGGAGAAGTTCGGCATTGATACCGCGAACATGTTCGGCTTCTGGGATTGGGTCGGCGGGCGCTACTCGATGGATTCCGCGATCGGACTGTCGACCATGATCGCCATCGGAGCAGACAATTTCCGCGCCATGCTCGACGGCTTCCACGCCATGGACGAGCACTTCCGCATGGCGCCATTGCCCAAGAACCTGCCGGTGCTGCTGGGGCTGCTGACCGTCTGGTACAACAACTTCTTCGGCGCCGAGGCGATCGGCGTCATGCCTTACGCCCAGCCGCTCGCGTGCTTTCCGGCCTATCTGCAGCAGTTGCAGATGGAGAGCAACGGCAAGTCGGTCGATCTCGATGCACGCCGCGTCGGCTACCAGACCGGGCCCATCTTCTGGGGCGAGCCCGGCACGGATGCGCAGCATTCCTTCTATCAGCTCATCCACCAGGGGACGAAGCTCATCCCCTGCGACCTCATCGGCTTCCTCGAGCCGCTGAGCGCGCTTGCCGAGCACCATGATCTGCTGATGGGGAACCTCTTTGCCCAAGCCGAGGCGTTGGCTTTCGGCAAAACCGCGGCCGAGCTCTCAGCCGAAGGTGTTCCGGCCGCGCAGATCCCGTTCCGCGTCGCGGAAGGCAACCGCCCCACCAACATGATCCTGGCCGAGCGCCTCGATCCGCGCACGCTCGGCGCGCTCGTTGCGCTCTACGAGCACAGCACCTTCACGCAAGGTGCGATCTGGGCGATCGACTCGTTCGACCAGTGGGGCGTGGAGCTGGGGAAGGTGCTGGCAAACCGCATCGTGCCGGAGCTAGAAGCTGCATCCGAGCCGCAGCTCACACATGACAGCTCGACGAACGCACTAATCCAGCGCTACCGCGCGCATCGCGCGCGGTGCTGAACGCAACATCGTTGTGCGGGCCCGGCTCGCGCCGGACCCGCAACCGTCGTCGAAGGCTCGCGGAGCCCTACGACTTCGCCAGCGCCCCGGCGAATGCCTCGGAGATCAGTCCGAAGATTGCGCCGCCGATCATCGAGAGCGCGACCACGGCAGCCGGATTGTGCACGTCCGGCTGCGTCAGCTTGGCGACGCCGTCGGAAGTCAGCAGCGCCAGTGGTTGCCGCGTAGCCGTAAACCGTCGCCGGGATCGCCGAGAAGATCGGGATGTTGGACCCGAGGATCATCAGCCCGACGCCGATCGCGACGCAGATGCCGGCCCAGATGGGCAGCCCCAGCGTGTCGGCGAAGCCGAGCTTCGTGATGGCAAGCAGCGTGAGCACGGCCCACACGATGCCCCACAGGTTGGCGAGCACGCTCTTGGTGAAGCCCCCGATCTTGCCGCCGCAGTGATAGAAGCTCGCCCACGCGATGAAGGCGGCCCAGATCTGCAGGCCGAGGCCGAGGAAGTCCGAAAGATAAAGATAGGTCGCAACGCCGCCTAAAAGGCCGATGCTGACCGCGAGTGCCGTAACGATACCCATTGTGTTTTCCCCTATGGCCGGAGCGGTTTGGTTGCTCTGCTTGGCGACGCTCCGGGTGGGGACACATTACCCCCAATTGGTG
>CAXMLT010000670.1:0-3801 GCA_964194245.1 uncultured Hyphomicrobium sp. | reverse complement strand
CGAGCCTCGCGGCGCGGGGCTCTATATCCCGCGTCTCCGCCGATTGCAGCTCCGTAAGTGAATTCTTTACGCCGGATCCACAAAATCACCGCAACTCTTCTGCTTTGGGCAGCCTCGCCCACGGCGGAAATTCGCGCGTTGTGCATAAACGTCAGACACCTGTGCACGAGCCGGCGGGCGCCGATTGTTTGCGAAAGAGGCGAGGTGTTAGCTCGGGCCGCGGTCGCAGTTGGTGATCGCTGCTTATCAAGTTGCGGGGGGTATAAATTGAAAGCGTCTTGGCTCGCTTTTGCGTCTCTCGTGTCGATCGGGTCCGCCCAGGCCGGCGAAATTGCTTCGCCCGCCGCAGGCGCCAAGATCGGTGAAACCGCGATCTCGCATATGTACCGCGTAGCCTGGCTCGCAGACTTCGGACGGCAGCAGGAAGAGCTTCAGCCCGCTCCCCGTCGCTTACCAAACCGACGTCAACGCTAGCTCGAACGTACAGGCGGCCGCCCTCGAGGCGCAGGCTGCGGTCGAGGCCCGGATCAGTGCGATCGCCGCGCATGTCGATGACGAGATGCGTACGATCGCAGCCGGCAAGCCCTTGCGCTACAAGCTGCACGTCGACTGCTCGTCGAAGTTCATCGCTGCGACGCGGCCGCCCGAGGGGCCCGTACCCGCGGTGCTCACGGCTTTTGGCTCCGATGTGGCGAGCGTCAAGGTCTCGGTCGAATCCTGCACCGTCAAAGTGCTTTGGAAGTTCCTCGATGCCGAGCAGGAAGCGCCGCAGATGCGGGCCTACTCCGTCTCGGTGCCGATCGAGCCGACTTCCGACTGAGGCAATCGCCGATTTAAATCGCCGACCTGCAGACTTTGCAAACCGTGCGCCCCCGCGTGCCCTTGACGAGCGGGGGCGCGCTGCGCTCTGGGGTGGGCTCAAACGAGCCCCGGCCGCCGGGGTCAGCAACCGCGAGTCGGAGAGGGCGACATGAGCGATACCGTCGAGGACACCAAGCGCAAGCTTCAGGAGCTCGAGCAGCGCATACACGCGGCTAAGTCCTCGCTTGGGGCGAAGGGCGAGATCGTGAGCGAGGCGCAGAAGGACTGGGACGCGATGGTCGAGACGCACGCCGACCTGCGCCGCAAGCTGGAGGCGGCCGGCAACCAGTCGGGCCAGGCCCTCGACGGCATCAGCCTCGACGTCGACGTGCTGCGCAACTCGTTTGAGCGGTGGATGGCACGGGTGGAAGGAAATTTCGACAGCGACGCTTCGCGCAAGGGCATTCGCTGAAGCCGGCAACGCGCTCTTAGAAACGCTGGCGGCGGCCGAGGATCTCGACCGCCGCGCGCGCTGTCGCAGAAAGTGGCAGCTTAGATGATGTCGATCTCGGCAGGCAGATAGCTCGTAACCTCGAGGCCGACTTCCTGCTCACGCACTTGCGGCTTGTTCCAGATCTTCATTGGTGTTTCCTCCTTGAGTGGAGAGGAGAGCACCCCCTCCTTCCCCGCCCGCGGGTATAAAAGGACGGCCCCTGCAGGGCAACGGGATTTTTTGCCCGTTCACCAGGGTAAATGTTTTTGTGCGCAGCACCTTACGCAGTTGCGAACACAATCGGTGGGAAGTTTCAGATTGGTTCCGCGGCTATTCGGCGTCGCTCGAATTCCACTTCTTGATGGAGTTCATCACCGACGGCCGGCAGGACCCGAGCGGCCCCTCGGCGGCGAGCGCGGTCGTCTCGTCGCCGCGTCCCATGGCCTGCTCGTAGTTGACCTTGCAGTACTCAGCCTGCCTGCGCTCCAGCTCCTCCTTTGATGCCTTCTTGACGGCATCGGGGTCCTGGATGGCTGCGAGCTGCTGGTCCGGGGCCTGAGCCAGCTCGCCAGGTGCCGGCAGCCGTTCGAGCGAAGGCGGCACGATGAGCGGCGCGCGCTCGGCAACCTGCGGCTCGCCACTTTTCAGCTTCGCCTTGGCGGAATCGGAGAGGCCGGCCATGTCGAACAGACCGCCGTTGAACTGGACGTCATCCATGGAGCATCCGCCCGCTGCAAACGCGAGGCAGAGCGGGATCGCCAGAACGACACCTCTAGGAAGGCGGGCTTTTGACGCCATTGCATCCCCCAGCCGCTGTTTGGTCCGCTTCTCGCCCTGTGGCGGCACCATTGTCTAACACACTGCGCTACAATGGCTTTGCGGCGTCTTTGCGACTCGTCAGGAACGAGTCATACAGCAGCCCTGCAACACCGGCAACAATCCCCACATCGGCCAGATTGAATACATACCAAGAGAATCCGAAGGCGTGCAGGAGAAAGAAGTCCGCAACCCCGCCCAGGAGCACGCGGTCGATGGCGTTGCCGAGCGCCCCGCCCATGATCAGCCCCAGGCAGACGGCCATGAGCCGGTTGGCACCCCCGCGGGCAAGCCACACCCACAGCGCAAATGTCGCAGCCACCCCGAGGGCCGCCAGCATGAGCTGGCCCCGGTAGCTCGCCTGATCGAACAGGCTGTAGCTGATACCGATGTTCTTCACGTAGACGAGGTCGAGGAACGGGGTCACCTCGACCCGGCCGAGGTCGGCGATGCCCAAGACGTGGAGCATCCACCACTTGTGCGCCTGATCGAGCACCAGCGTGGCGAGCGCCACGATGAGGCCCAGCCCGGAGTAGGGGCCCCAGAACCACGTGCGCGCGGCGGTCGGCTCGCTCATTGCGCACCGCTCTCGGCGCGGGCATCGAACTCGCGCACCGCGGCGGCGTCGCGCGGCGACAGATCGGGAAATTCCGGATCGGCGCCGACATCGCGCAGTACGCGCCAGGAGCGCGCGCACTTCTTGCCTTGCGCGAGCTTCGGCACGACGCCGACGCCGGACACATCGGGCAGGGTGAAGGCATCGGCCGGCGGCATCTTGGCGATGAGCCTCGCGGTGCTGGTGATCGCCACCTCGGCGAGGTCGACGCCCTCCAGCGCGGAGAGGATGGCGCCGTCGCCGACATAGACGTCGGGCGCCGCCTCGAGACTGGAGCCGATGCGCTTGGCCGCGCGCTCAAGCTCGAGCGCGCCGGTGACGACGCGGCGGACGTCGCGCACGCGCTCCCACTTCTGCGCCAGCTCGTCGTTGCGCCAGACCTGCGGGATCTCGGGGAACGTCTGCAGGTGCACCGAGCCCTGCGTGACGCCCTCCGTGCCGGCATGCCGCGCAAGCCAGGCCTCCTCGGCGGTGAAGGCGAGGATCGGCGCGAGCCAGACGACGAGGGCGTTGAAGATCTCGTCGATGACGGTCAGCGCCGCGCGGCGCTTCACGCTCGAATAGGGCTCGCAGTAGAGCGCGTCCTTGCGGATATCGAAATAGAAGGCCGACAGCTCCGTGTTCATGAACTGCGACAGCAGCGCCACGATCTTGCGGTAGTCGTAGGCGGCGTAGGCTGAGCGCACCTCGCCGTCGAGCACAGCGAGGCGGTGCAGCATCAGGCGCTCGAGCTCGAGGTCGTGCATGTCCTTCAGCTTGACGCGGTCGGCTGGGCCCAGATGTCCGAGCGCGCCCAGCATCCAGCGCAGCGTGTTCCTCAGCTTGCGGTAGGCCTCGATCGAGGCCTGCACGATGGCGGGGCCGAAGCGGATGTCGTTCTCGAAGTCGGCGGAGGCGACCCACAGGCGCAGGATGTCGGCGCCCGACGTCTTCATCACCTCCTGCGGCGAGAGCGTGTTGCCCTTGGACTTCGACATCTTCTCCTCGCCCTTTTCGTCGAGGATGAAGCCGTGCGTCAGCACGACGTCGAAGGGCGCGCGTCCGCGCGAGCCGCAAGATTCCAAGAGCGAGGACT
>CAXMLT010000669.1:0-5523 GCA_964194245.1 uncultured Hyphomicrobium sp. | reverse complement strand
ATGTAGATCTTGGCCTGGTCGAGAAACTTCATGGCGCAGCTCTCCACCAGGCCGCCAGTAGCGGACGCCGCCGCGTATAGCGCACCGTCTCGACCTCGCTCTTGCGCGCCTCGCACCATTGCCGGCCCTTGCCGGCGCGGCGGAACCCCAGCTTGGCGATGACGCGGCCGGAGGCCGGGTTGTCGATGAAGTGGCCGCACGTCAGACGGACGAAGCCCGCTTGCCCGAAGCAATGGACAACCAGTGCTTGCGCCGCCTCGGTCGCGAAGCCGCAGCTCCACCAGGGCTTGCCGATCCAATAGCCGATCTCGGCCTCTCGATCCTCGCCCTCGATGTAGCCGACGGCACCGATGAGCGCGCCTTCGTGCTCGACGCCGCGCACGAACTCGTCGTTGCCGAGCGAGGCGATCCACAGATCGGCATCAATGAGTGTGTAGGGGTGGGGAATACGGGAGGTCATGCGCGCAATGTCCCACTCGCCGGCCAATGTGGCGATGCGGCCCGCATCGGAGTGCTCGAGCGGGCGGTAGCTCAGCCTGGCCGAGTGCAGCTCTGCGGCGCGCCGATCGTCTATCGCCTCATCCCTCATCTCCATCGGCCCACGAAGCGGCCCATGAAACGGCCCAAGAAAAAAGGGGGACGTTGCGGCATCCCCCCTTCAACCTAAAGCAGGCGATGGGCCGTGTCCGCTATTCGGATGCTCCGGTGGCGCCGCCGCGCACTGACACGTAAACGCGTCCGTTGCGCTTGGTTGTGAACTCAACGGCGCCCTCTACCACGGCGAAGATTGTGTGGTCGGTGCCGATGCCGACGCCGGTGCCCGGGTGCCACTGCGTGCCGCGCTGGCGCACGAGGATGTTGCCGGGGATGACGTGCTCGCCGCCGTAGCGCTTCACGCCGAGGCGCTTGGAGTGTGAGTCGCGGCCGTTCTTCGACGAGCCGCCAGCTTTCTTTTGTGCCATGGGTCAGTTCCTTGAAATGGCCGGCAGCAATCTATGCGCCGATGATGCTCTTGATGCGGACCGTGGAGAGGTCCTGACGGTGGCCGCGCTTGCGGCGGGAATTCTTGCGGCGGCGCTTTTTGAAGGAAATGACCTTCGGCCCCCGCGTGTGCTCGACGAGCTCGGCCACGACCTTGGCGCCGGAGATGAACGGTGCGCCGAGCTTGGCGGCATCTGAGCCGCCGCCGATCATGAGCACCTCGCCGAACTCGATCTTGGCGCCGGCGTCGCCCGATACTTTCTCGATGGTGATGACGTCGTCTGCAGCAACGCGATACTGCTTGCCGCCCGTCTTGATGACAGCGTACATGGCTTTTCCTTCACGTTATCCGCGCCCTATGGCGCCGCAGCTTCCTGCGGACTTTGGTGATCGCCGTAAGGACGGCGATGCAAGCCTCGGGCAGCGCATCTTGCGCGCCCAGCTAGAAGCCGGACGCGATCGGGCGGCTTTATCGCTTCGACGCGTCAAATTGTCAATCCGCGCCAGACGTTGCCGGGATTTGACCCCGGTCAAAGGCAGCGGCCGAATTGCCTGCGAATATCCGCTCAGCTTGGTCGATTGCGGTGGCGCCTTTCGGATGCCGAACCTTTGAGGACCTTCGGAATTGGCCGGGCTACTCACTTCAGGCATGAGACCTTAGGCCGCCGAAGCTACCCATCGGCGGCCTTTTTCTGTCCGGGCCCCGTACGCCGGCTCTCGCGCCCCGATGCAATCGGGCCGAGGAATGTGCACATTGCCAACTAGGCGGTCGTCCGCCTCGAGGTCTTCGGCATGGCGCAGACAACTGCAATTCAGCCCCTCGTGCGCATTCCCGTGCACGCGGTGGGTCCTGACTATCCGATGGAGACGCTCGAGCGCGAGGAGACGCGCGCGCACGCTCTGATCGACGATGCCACCGCCAGCCTGCCACCGGCCGCTCTCAGAGTGCTCGACGCCATCTCGCGACGCTGGCTCGCCAAACAGGACAGCGGCTATCTGCCCGAGATCGACGCCATCGCCCGACGGCTTGCCCGGCCCGGCGCCTACTTTCTGTCGGTCAACTACGAATGGGGCTGTAGTTGCAAGGTCGGCCCCTCGCCCGACCAAAAGAGCGCGCGCCTCGTACGCGTGCTCGACTGGCTGACGCCGGGCCTCGGACGCGAGGTCGTCGTCGCGCGCGTGGCCGGCGCCGCCGGCCCGTTTACCACGCTGACGTGGCCGGGATACACCGGGCTTTTGCAGGGAATGGCGCCGCAACGCTTTTCCGCCGCGCTCAACCAGGCGCCGATGCGCGCGCCTCTCGGCTCCTTCCATCTCGACTGGGCGGTGAACCGTGCGCGCGTGTGGAGGATGACGTACCAGACGCCGGCGCATCTCTTGCGCGAGGTGTTCGAGACCGCGGGGTCGTTTGCGGACGCCAAGCGCATCCTCACCGAGCAGCCGGTCTCCACGCCGGCGATCTTCACGCTTGCCGGTCTCAAGCCGTCGGAGACGGCCGTCATCGAGCGTACCGAGACGGATGCACGCGTGCACGAGGGCGGCAACGTAGCGACCAACCATTGGCAAGCGCCCGGCTGGCGCGGGCACCAGCGCGGCAGCGAAAGCGCCGAGCGCGCCTGCCGGATGCACGCAGTCTCGACCGCGTTTGACCGGGATTTCTCCTGGCTCGTGCCACCGATCCTCAACCGCAACACGCGCGTTGTGATGATCGCGGACGCCGCCGAGGGGCGGCTGATCGCGCGGGGCATCGAGGCCTATCGGCCCGCCACCGAGACGCTCGACCTCGCTGCGTAAAGCTCAGCCGGCGCTCGCCTTCTCGCCCGACCAGTCGACCTTCAGGGTCGAGAACATCACGATCGTCAGCATCACGAAGCCGGCGACCGCGCCCGCGAGCAGGGCGTAGTCCTCGAGTCGCAGGATCAGGTAGAGCAGGCCGTATAGCAGGGACAGCACAAGCAGCATGGCAAGGCCCTTCATGGCGCTCCCTTGCACGCGCGCCACGTAGAGCGAGATGAGGCCGCTCGTTGCTGTCGCGGCGATGAGATAGGACCAAAGGAACCCGATCTGCTCCGCAAGCGACAGCAGCAGGATGTAGAACAGGATCATCGCGAAGCCGACGAACAAATACTGCACGGGGTGGACGTGGCGCGCCGATCCGAGCTCAAGCAGGAACACGGCCATGAATGCCGTCGCCAGGAACATCATGGCGTACTTCGCGGCGCGCGTGACGAGCTGATAAAAGTCGACGGGCACGATGTAGCGTACGCCGAACTGGTAGGGGTCGATGCGTTCCAGCCCCTGCTCGAAATGGCTCCACGCCTGCGGGATGCTGCGAGCAAGGTGAGGCACCAGCCAGTGCGCAGAGAATCTGGTCGGCTCGACGTTGCGGTCCGTTGGCAGGAAGGCGCCGGTGAAGCTCGGGTCGGGCCAGTCGGAAGTGAGGCTGACGGTCGTCTCCTGCGCGACGGGTGCGAATGTCAACTCCGAGGAGCCGTTGAACGTCAGCGCGAACTTAAAGTCGAAGGCGCTCATGGTGGCGGGAGCCGGGGTGGCGCCAGACGTCGTGGTTGGCGCGGTATAGAGGCTCGTTGCAGTTGTCATCCGCGCATGGATGCCGTCGCGCGCGCCAGAGACGCCGATGCTCGGCTCGAAGGGAATCTTGGTGCCCCCATCGATGATCAGCGAGGCTGCGGTCTTGAGGCCGGAGACGTCGCTGACGCCGAGTGCGAGCACGGCATCGCGCCAGCGCACGCTATGGACGTCGGTTGCGACTTCGCTCATGTCGGGAGCAGCAAGGCGGCCCTCGAACTTGAGATCGCCCGTATAGACCGCCACGTCGTAGATCGAGCGGTGCAGCACCTTGGTCGCGGCGCTGCCGTTGATATTCAGCGTCTGCGGAAGGAACACCGCGCGCCGTTCCTGCACCTCCTCGGTGCGCTTGTCGCCCTGGCCGGTCACGACCACGACGGTATAGGGAACAATCAACACCGGCCCCACGATGCGCTGGGCGCCGCCCCACTCGCGCGCCACCTCCTGGCGCACGCCCTCGGCGCGTTGCTCGCGCTCCGACACGAGCGCCCATACGAGCAGCAGCGGGATGAGGAGAGCTAGCACGAGGCCGCAGATGAGGAAGAACTTGAAGCCGGGACTATTGAGGAAGCGTCTGACCGCCACCATTACGCTTTCCACGACGCACGTCCTCTCTTCGCAACTTGGCCAGCTCCCTATCTAATTCGAACAGGAGCGCCGTGGCGCGAACAAGACGGCAAATTGGCGGGAGTTGCGGCAACTGGCGGTAGCGTCAGCCGCTGGCGGCCTTGAGCGCGGGTGCCGCGATCTCGTCCGTCCACACTTTGAACTTCTTCAAGATGTGAGGGCCGAACGAGTTGATCAGCGCCACGTCGGTGGCGTCGCGCCCGCGGGCGACGACGATGCGCCCGGTGCGCGGCTCGTTATGGCGCGCATCGAATGTGTACCAGCGGTTATCGAGAAACACCTCGGCCCAGGCGCTGAAATCCATGGGCGCGGGATCGGGCGGCACGCCGATGTCGCCGAGGTAGCCGTTGACATAGCGCGCGGGGATGTTGAGGCAGCGGCAGAACGTGATGAGAAGGTGCGCGAAGTCGCGGCACACACCGATGCGCTCCTCGTGCGCTTCGAGCGCGGTGCGGGTCGAGCGTGCATGCTCGTAGCCGAACTTGATGCGCCCGTGCACGTAATCGGCGATGGCCTGCACGCGCTTCCACCCGGGCGGCACCTTACCGAACAGGTCCCACGCGGTCTGGCTCAGCTTGTCGGTCTCGCAATAGCGGCTGCCGAGCAGGAACGCGAGCACGTCGTGCGGCAGACGCTCGACGGGAATCTCGGAAGCTTGCGGCGCCACCGGCTCCCTACGGCCGCTATCGGCAATAGTACCGTCGAGGCGCAGGGTGAGTTCGCCCGCAGGCGCCATGAGCCGTCGACACTGGTTGCCGAACGCGTCGGTGTAAGTCGAGGTTGCGACGGACGGCGCACTGCGCAACGGCGCCTCCACCTTCACGTCGGCGCGGCGCTCGGGGTGCACGTCGAGCAAACAGATGACGGGCGTCGGCTTCGCGACGGCGATCGTGATCTCGTATCCGTAGTTGATGAGCATGGAGCCCCGCTGGCGAGACACAATGAACGCTAGCTTGCGCGCAAAGTTCCGTGCGCGGAATTGAAAAGCCTGGACCTGAAGGCAACGAGTTCTTGCAGGCGCGAAAGTAGCATCGAAAGCGCGCCACCGATATGGCGCGCAACGCCCGAGCGCAAGCACTTTTGCTGCCTAAAAACGCGGCAAATCCAGGGACGTGCAGTGTCACGGCCTTGCAAAAATTTGACAATCCCGGCGATCCGTCTGATGTTTCTGTCATGACAGAAATTACCGTAACAAAGCCACTGCCACCGGCGATCGAGCGCTTCGTCGTGCACTGGGGCGAGATGGGGACGGCGTGGGGCGTCAACCGCTCCGTCGCGCAAATCCACGCGCTGCTCTACCTCAGCGACGAGCCGCTGACCGCCGAC
>CAXMLT010000668.1:0-8751 GCA_964194245.1 uncultured Hyphomicrobium sp. | reverse complement strand
CCGAGCCAATGCCGCCGTTTTCGCCGTCTTCTGCCTCACCGCAGTTGGCCCGACCGGCCTTTGCGCCGAGGAGCTTCCCGAACTCGTCGACCGCGTGCAGGCGAGCGTCGTCTCCATCGCCGCCGAGAAGACCGAGGCCTCCCCGCCGCCCCAAGCGACGGGCGACAAGGAGCTGGACGACGCCGCGGCCAAGTCGACCCTGCGCCAGGGCTCGGGAATGGTGCTCTCAGCCGACGGCTACGTCATCACCTCCACGAGCCTCGTCGAGAAGGTCGGCAAGATCACGGTCACGCTGTCGGACGGCAAGCAGGTGACGGCGCAGATCATCGGCCGCGATCCGCGCACGGCGATAGCGCTGCTGAAGGCCTCGGGCGCGACGGGCCTGACGGCGGTCCACTTCGGCGACGCGCATCTCATGCGCCGCGGCAGCTCGATTTTCTCCATCGGCAACACCTACGGCCTGCAGAACTCGCTGTCGTCCGGCGTCATCGCCGCCATCCGGCGCTCCGGCGGGGCGCTACCGCATGTGGTGTTCCAGACCGATATGGTCGTACAGCCCGGCAGCGCCGGCGCACCGCTCTTCAACATGAAGGGCGAGGTCGTTGGCATGTTCACCTCCAACTACTCGAACGCCGGCAAGCGCACCGGCATCGGGCTTGCGGTCACCTCCAACGTCATGAAGGACGTGGTGGAGAAGCTGCAGAAGTCTGGCGCCATCGACCGCGGCTGGCTCGGCGTGCAGGTGCGCAAGACGACGGACGAGGAGGCGGCCGCCGCCTCGATTGAGAAGGGCAGCGGGTTGTTCGTGGTCAAGACCGTCGAGGGCGGCCCGGCCGCGGGCGCGGGAGTTGTGGCCGGAGACGTCATCGCCATGCTCAACGGCAAGGCCGTGCACGATGTCGTCCCCTTCGCCTGGGATGTCGGCAACCTGCCTTCGAACTCGCAGGTGACGTTGGACATCGTGCGCAAAGGCGGGCGCAAGGACATCGCGGTGACACTAGGGCACATGCCGGATACGGCAACCGCGACATCGAGCACGGCAGGCTCGACGCCGGCCGATAAGGGCTCGACCTGCCTGCGCTACGTGCCGAGCGTGGGGATGACGGTAGCGGTCGCTTGCGATGAATAGCGGCCCGGAACCTTGTGCTCCGCCAACGGGTTTCGCTCGGGCCACCCGACCGTGGCTCGGCCCGGAACGGGGCAAGCCGACCGGCGTCCACGGACCTTTTCCGATTTCTGAACCCTTCTGATACCATCGGGCCCTAGTCTGGACGCCGAATAGTCCCTCGTTTCGGAGCTCGTCATGGCTGCGCGCGCCTACTGGAAAGGCTTCCTGCGCCTCTCCCTCGTCTCGATCAGCGTTGAGATCTACAACGCGGTCGAAAGCAAGTCCGAGATCTCTTTCCGCCAGATCCACAAGCCGTCGGGCCGCCGCGTGAACTACACAAAGACCGTGCAGGGCATCGGCGAGATCGACAATGCCGACATCGTGAAAGGCTATGAAGTCGGCGATGACACCTACGTCACGCTCGAGCCCGAGGAGATCGACGCTGTCAAGCTCGAGAGCAAGAAGACGATGGACCTCGTGAAGTTCGTCGACGCTTCCGACATCGACCCGCGCTATTTCGAGCGGCCCTACTACATCGCTCCCTCCGACAAGCACTCGGGCGAAGGCTTCGTCGTCATCCGCGAAGCATTGAAGAAGACCGGCAAGGTCGGGCTCGCCCAGCTCACGATCTCGGGGCGCGAGTGGCTCGTTGCCATTGCGCCGTTCGAGGACGGGCTGCTGATGGAGATGCTGCGCTACTCAGACGAGCTGAAGAAGCCCACGCAGTTCTTCGATGAGGTCCCGACGGCCAAGCCCGACAAGGAGATGGTCGATCTGGCGGTCGAGCTGATCGGGCGCAAGTCGGGCAAGTTTGCGCCGACCGAGTTCGAGAACCACTACGCGACCGCACTGCGCGAGCTGGTGCAGAAGAAGATGAAGGGGCAGAAGATCACCGCCCCGCACGAGGAAGCGCCGCGCGGCGCCAAGGTCATCGATCTGATGGCGGCGCTGAAGAAGAGCATCGGCGACGGCGGAAAATCGAAGGTGAAGGCGCCGGCCGCGAAGAAGAAGGCGCCGCCCAAGAAATCGGCCGCGAAGAAACGGGCTTAGTCAGCCTTCGCCGTGGAGGGGACCGGCATGCCACGCAAGATCATCGAGCTCGACGAGGAGACGCTGCGTGCGCTCGAGCTGCTCGCCTCCGATTCCATGAAGGACCTGCAGGAGCTGGCGGATGAAGCGTTCCGCGATCTCCTGAAGAAGCACAAGCGGCCGTCGAGCCTCAAAGAGGCGCTGCGCGAGAGCACGCGGCAATTTCCAGCGAACGACCAGACGGCGACGCGCGCCAAGCGCAAGTCTTAGCTCACGTCTTAACGAATCGCTGACTCATTGGCCGGAACTATGCGCGCGCCGCAGACGTTTCTGTGGCGGCGCCGTAGGCGCCAAGCGCACGTGTGCATTCACACGTCTGCATCACAGTCGATCAACATCAGGGAGATGTCCCATGGCTGCGCGCAAGACAGCGAAAAAAACCACGGCACGAAGGACGACCGCGAGAAAGACGACGGGACGCACGACCAAAGCCAAGCGGAAATATTCGCCGGCCGGCTCGCGCGACGTCGAGCTCGAGATGCGGCGCTACAATCGCGGCACAGCGAAGAGCGGCCGCGGCGGCAGAGGCGGCAAGGTCAAGAGCCGCAAGCAGGCGATCGCCGTCGGGCTGTCGAAGGCGCGCAAGCAAGGCAAGCGCGTTCCCCGCAAGGCCTCGTAGCCAGGAAGGAGCTGAGCCATGCCGAAAGAGCAGGCGATTGACCGCGGTTCAGCAAATCGGCAGCCGCAGAAGCGCAAGCCCCGTCAGCCGGAGCTTGCGCACGAGATCGAAGCACTCGTCGGCAAATCCTCCGGACAAGAGCAACGCAAGATTAAGGGTGACCGGAGCCCTTCGCTTCCATCGCGCGAGCGGTTGGCGCAAGTCCTGCGGTGAGGCGGTTTCTCGGAACCCGGCGCCGCCGAAGACGTTGGCCTACCCCGCACAAGGAGAACGTCATGACCAACAATCCCAACAACCAGAACGACAAGAACCAGGGCAACCGCCAGCAGGGCGGGCAGGACCAGAACAAGCAGCGCGAGGCGCAGAACGACCCCAACAAGCGCCAGCAGGGTGGTCATCAGGATGACAAGCATGGGGGGCAGCAGCGTCAAGGCGGCCAGGGCCAGGGCGACAAGGGCAGGCAGCACGGCCAGTCGTAAGCGGTTGGCGGTTGAGAATAATCGTGAGCCGCGCTGGATAACAGCGCACTTCGAGACCGCAAGGGGCAACGCAGCGAGTGATCGCCGCGTTGCTTTTTTTATATGCGCGGCGGATTGGTGCGGTTATCCGGGATCAGGGGCGATCCTGACGTCCAGGCACGCTCAATTTGGGCCGTAAGCGCGCGACGGCCAGCGGAACCAAAACCGCCCGATCTCGCTGCATTCTCGCGGGCGCCACGAAGCCGAAGATGCACGGGATCATTTACCTCATCGGACCGGTTGTGGTGGTCATGTTCGTGTTGGGCCTGCTAGGCCTGGGCTAACAAGGAGAGCAGGCCATGGCCAAAAAAGTCGCCGTCCGGGTGGAAACGAGCCACGTCGAGTGGGGTCCGGTGTTTGCGGGAGCGCTCGCAGCCGCGGCCCTTTCTTTCGTTCTCTTGAGTGCGGCCGCCTCGCTGGGGCTGTCGCTGATCTCGGCCTATCGGGGACATTCCTACGCCAAGACCGGCGGCACGCTCGCGGCGCTCTGGTCGCTTATCGTGACGATCGGATCGTTCCTGCTCGGCGGCTACATCGCCGGGAGGCTGCGCTCATCCTGGCGCGAGGCGAGCGCGAATGAGGTCGCGTTCCGCGACGGGATGCACGGCTTCCTGGTATGGTCGCTCGGCATCGTGGGCGGTGCCGTCCTCGTCCTGCTCGCCACCATCACCACCGCGCAAGTGAGCGCGGATGTGGCCTCGACGCAAGGCGACACCGTACTGGCGCCCGCAACTGGCACGCTTCTGCGCACATCACCGACCGCGACGGCCGCGGCACCGCTCGACCGCGACGACGTTGCGCGCGTTCTCGCCATCTCCGTCGCCAACGGGCAGATGACCGCGAACGACCGCAGCTATCTCGCACAAGCGGTCGCCCAGCGCGCCGGCATCCCCGCAGCCGACGCAGAGAAGCGCGTCGATACCGCCTTTGCCGACGCCCAGCGCGCCGTCGAAACCGCCCGCAAGGCCGCGGCGCTGACCGGTGTCCTCACCGCGAGCGCGCTCCTCGTCGGGCTGGCTGCGGCCTGGTATGGCGCCCAGCGCGGGGGCCACAACCGCGACCACAACATCTGGGGCCGATCGCCCTTTATGGCGCGCGAGCGCCGGGTGCAGGCCCCGCTCGACTGAGCTCAGTACCGACAGCCGCAAGCAACAAAGCCGCTGCGCCAAGCAGGCCCGGCGGCTTTTCGTTTGTCCTGTTACCGGCCTCGAGTTGCCGAGGCCATCATCTCGAAACTTGCTGCGCCGCACGGCCCATGTTCCCGCCGGAACAGCGCAGGGGACACCTCCGCGACAATAGTGGCTCAAGAGAGAGCTGCACACGCGGAGACGACCGATGAACAAGATGCTGATCGCCCTTGCCGCCGCATCCTTCGCGCTGGCATTGACCCCAGCCGCGCAGGCCGGGTTTACCGTTCCCTCCATAAGCGGCAAGTCGCTGATCGTGAAAGCCTGTGACGACGACGATGTCGTCGGCTACGTCGCAGGGCCCGAGGACGACGAGGTCTACATGCCGCGCCAGGCGAGCCTGCCGCAGCAGCCGTCGCAAGCCTCCGCCGCGCCCGAGCAGCCCGCTCTCTCGACGCCGAAGAAGACCGCCGACGCATCCGACACGACGGATACCAAAGCGGATACGAAGTCGGACACGAAAACGGAAACGAAGTCGGAGACCAAGAAGGCCGACGCCAAGAAGTCGGAGTCAAAAAGCGTCGCTTCCGCAGATGCGGGAAGCTGCAAGAAATACTTCTCCTCGGTCGGCATGACCCTGTCGGTGCCCTGCGAGTAAGAGATCGGAGAGCTAGCGGTCGTCGCGCCGGCGGTTTGGCGAGGTCGGCGGCCCTCTCTACACTTGCCCGCGTCTTGTCGATGTCGTTTAAGGTGAATCGCCAGGATGGCGTCATACCGGGACCGCAGTGCTCCGCTAAACAAACGCAAGCCAGTCGACGTCAGCGCGCCAGAGAGCGCGCAAAGGGAGGCAGAATGCCGGGCTCCATCTCGAGCGGGTGCGTTGCGTGCGCAGTCGCGGGCCTCTTGCTGATGTCCGCAGCGGCAGACACCGCGCGCGCCGAGCCGGCCAAGACCGAGGCGCCGGTCCCGACCCCGGTCGACATGCAGAAGCGCATGGAGCTCTATCGCAAGAAGCTCGCGGATTACACCAAGGCCTGGGACACCTACGAGAAGGTCGCGGCGCCCTATTGGAACTCCGTGACGGAGAAGCGGCGCGCGCGACGAGCGAAGCGCGCGCGCGGCGCAACGATCACGGCCGACGACTATGAGCTGCGGCAACCGCCCGTGTACGTCGGTCCGCCGAAGCCGAAGAACCCCGAGGAAGAGAAGAAGCCGCCGCCTCGCGAGATCCCGATCGTCGAGGACTTCCTCGCCAACGCGAAGGAGCACTTCGGCTTCAAGCCGCAGGCGCCGGAGACCGAGGTCGCCTTCAAGCAGGCCTACGCCAAGGTCGCCTCCGCGGCGGGCCTGACCAAGGAAGCGGCGGTCAAGATCTACGGTTTTGAGTCGGGCGGCGACGGCAAGTATGACGTGCAGGCGGGCCTCGAGGACGACACGCCCGGCGCGCACGCGATCTCGACCGCGCTCGGCTACAACCAGCTCCTCTCGACCAACTCGGTCGAACTCATGGCGGAGGCGGGCGACGAATTCGTCGCCGCGCTCAACCGGGCGGCCGACAGCGCGAGCGGCGAGCGCAAAGCGCAACTCAACGACAAGATCGCCCAGGTCACGAAGATGATCGCCTTCTCGCGCACGGTCCCCGACGACTGGAACGCGCACGACCGCCTCGGCAAGACTCCAAAGGGCCTCGGCGTGCATTCGGCGAATCTCGACGTCGACATTGGCCCGCTGTTGCAGACCGAGAAGCTGCTCACCTCGGTGAAGTTTGCGCGCAAGAGCGGCTATACCCCCCCGCTCACCGCGGCCGAGCTGGAGATGATGAACCTCACGGGCGACGGCAACGGCTTCGACATGGTGCAGATGCCGCAGGCGCTGCGCGAGAAGGTGCCGACGTCGAACTTCTTCCAGCGCGGCGGCTATGAGCGCAACCCGGTCGCGGCGCACAACAACACCGTGTCGAAGCTGCTCGCGGCGACGGATGCCAAGATGGTGCAGGAGGCGCAGCTCCAGGGCGGCAAGGACCTCGCCGCCGCCTTCGACGCCGCGGCTCGGTCGGCGCAGCGCTAGAGCGGACCCAAAGACGCGAGTGGTCGGGATGCGCGGCGCGCGAGTTCCGCGTTCACTCAACATTTAGGCAATTTGCCAACCGAGTTCTAACGGCGGTCTGGCAGGGTGGATCGTGGCGCGCTCAGCGCTGCCGTGCCTAACACCCAGCCGGTTTCCCCCAAGGACTTGCATGTCGTCCGCAACGCGCCGTCAGGTTCTCAAGACGGCGGCGGCCGCGGCTGCGATCGCCGCGCTCCCGCGCACACCCTTTGCCGCCGAGACGACGGGCAAGCGCTTCATCGTCAACGACGCGAGCCGGCTCAACCCGACGCCCGTCTATCGCCACTGGATCGTCGGCTCGGACGAGCAGAGCTTCTTCATCGAGCGGCTGCGCCGCGAATTGAAGGACGCCGCCGCCGCCAAGCGCCTCGTCGCGGTTGCCGCCGCGCGCCATACCATGGGCGGCCAAAGCATCCCGCGCGACGGCACCGCCATCACCATGCAGACGTTCCGCTGCGATCCCGACACGCGCGCGAAGACCTACCTCACAGATGCCGGCACGCGCTGGCACCAAGTGATTGCCACCATCGACCCGCTCGGCTTCTCGCCCGCCGTCATGCAGTCGAACGCCGACTTCGGCGTCGCGAGCACGTTCTGCGTCAATGCCCACGGCTGGCCGGTACCCTACGGGCCGTTCGGCTCGACCGTGCGCGCGTTCAAGCTGATGCTGGCCGACGGCACGATCCTAACCTGCTCGCGCACGGAGAACTCCGAGCTGTTCGGCCTCGCCATGGGCGGCTACGGCTACTTCGGCATCATCCTCGAGCTCGAGGTCGACATGGTGCCGAACGTCCTGCTCAAGCCGACGTTCGAGGCGATGCCGGCGGAGGTCTTCGCGCGGAAGTTCACCGAGGCGATCGACGGCGACACCGGCGTGAAGATGGCGTACGGGCGCCTCAACGTCGACCGGGCGCATTTCTTCCGCGAAGCCTTGATGATCACCTATCGCGCGCTGCCGACGCCGGAGGACGGCTTGCCGAGGGCGACCGCGAGCGGTTCCCTGTCCGCCATCTCTCGCGACCTCTACCGCGCCCAGGTCGGCTCGGAGCTTGTGAAGCGCGTGCGCTGGTTTGCGGAGACGGTCGCGGGCCCGGCGGTCAGCTCCGGCCTCGCCACGCGCAACTCGCTCATGAACGAGCCCGTCTCCAACCTCGCCGGCGACGACCGCAGCCGCACCGACATCCTGCACGAGTACTTCGTGCCGGTGGACCGCTTCCCGGAATTCCTCGAGGCCTGCCGCGAGATCATCCCGGAGAAGATGACCGAGTTCCTCAACGTCACCCTGCGCTACGTGGGTCCGGACGAGACGAGCGTCATGGCCTACGCGCCTCAGCGTCGCATCGCCGCCGTCATGTCGTTCTCGCAAGCGGTCACGCCGGAGGGCGAAGCCGAGATGCTGCAGCTCACCGAGGCGATGATCGACCGCATGATCGCCATTGGCGGGTGCTTCTACCTGCCCTATCGGTTGCACGCGCGGCGCGACCAGGTCGAGCGCGCCTATCGCAACACCGCCCGCTTCGTGGAGAGGAAGTTGCACTACGATCCGGGCCTTCTGTTCCGCAACGCCATGTGGCAGGCGTATTTCGCGCCTTAGTTTTCTTTCATTGCATGGGATGAGCCGACGATGGACCGCACGCAAAAGATCGCCCTGGGCTTCGCCGTTGTGCTGGCGGCCGTCACCGCGCTCGGCTTCATTCCCGGCCTCACGGATGCCGAAGGGCGAACCTTCGGCATCTTCAAGCTCAACCTCTTCAACGATATCCTGCACTCCTCCTCCGCGCTGTGGGCGCTGATCGCCGGTCTGATGTCGAAGCGCGCGGCCGTGCTGTTCCTCAAGATCTTCGGCACGCTCTATTTCCTCGATGGCGCCATGGGCGTCGCCTTTGGCTCGGGCTTCCTCGACCTCGGCATCATCCGCAACGGCATCCTCGACTGGCCGCTGAGCTTCAAGATCCTGGCGAGTGCGCCGCACCTCATCCTCGGCGGCGTCGCCATGTTCTCGGGCTTCGTGCTGGGCAAGGACTGAGCCGATGCTGCGCGTCCTGAAGTGGGTCGGCATCGGCTTCGCCGCGCTCGTCGTGGCCGCGCTCATCCCGGTCGTCGTCACGGAGACCGTGTGCACCGCGCCGGTCGACGCGCAGGCCGAGCCGTTCAAGTCAGTGCTCGATCCGGCCGACCGGCGGG
>CAXMLT010000667.1:0-4124 GCA_964194245.1 uncultured Hyphomicrobium sp. | reverse complement strand
CCGCCGTTGAAGCCGTTCCAGCCCAACCACAAGATGCCGGCACCGGCCAACGTAATCAACAAACTGTTGGGTGGGAAATGGTCGCGATCCTGCTGCAGGCGCGGACCGATCACTGCTGCGGCAACGAAACCCGACGTACCGGCGGCAAGGTGGATGACATAGCCGCCCGAGAAGTCTGCAACGCCCATGCTGGCGAGCCAGCCGCCACCCCAAATGCTAAATGCCCCCACCGTATAGACGAGGGTCATCCACACCGGGCAAAAGATCATCCACGCCGTGAAGTTCATGCGCCCCAGCACAGAGCCGGCGAGGATGATGACGGTGATGGCGGCGAATACGAACTGGAAGAAAATGAGCGTCGCCATGGGGAAGGTGAGGGGCGGCATCCCAGCCGCGGCCGCCGGTATCGTCGCTTGACCGGTGGTAAACAAGGCCGACGTCGCAGGACTTGGTATGCCGATAAACGGGAACCATTGCGGCCCGAACGCCATGTTGTAGTCGAACAGAATCCAAACGACCAGGACCGACGCGAAAGCGTAGAGCGACATGAAGGCGGAGTTGATCGCCCATTTCTTCTTGACGATGCCGCCGTAGAGGATTGTCAGTCCGGGAATACTTTGTAGCCCGACGAAGGTAGCAGCAGCGAGCTGCCAAGCATTGTTTCCCGTGTCCAGCCATTGTGGTGATGGGACGAGTGCCAGGAATGCCATGAGTTCCCCCCTTGTCGCTAAGGCAACCAAGCGTGAGCAACCAGAGGGCAGAGTCGCAAGAAATATGCCGAAAAATTATGCTGCTCATTTGATTGACTAAAACTATCCTACGTGCACGGCCTCGTGTGTTTTAACCTGAGCGCGACGATTAAAAAATAGGCCTCTTGAATACAATATAGGCACCCCGGCAACGGACTTCTTGTGATGCTACCTCACCCTTCCTTCTCTCGAAGCGCGCGCTATTGGTTCGTGTTGATGTCAATTACGGCTTGGCTGCTAGGAACGCTCGCTGCTGATATCTCCGCTGGCGAAGCGGTACGCCACGGCGAGAGCGCGATAACGTGCACCAATCCGGCAAGCGGTGTGAGTTGGCAGGTTAGGATCGACTACGATAAGGGCACCGTCGATTCAAATCCGGCACGTATCAGCGCCTCGCAGATTTCGTGGCACGACGCAAAATACGGCGGCAACTACACGCTTGACCGCAAGTCCGGCAATCTTACGGTGATCTTTGCATCGAGCACAGCCGGCCATTTCATCTACGATCGGTGCGGACTCGAAGACTAGAACCACGATTGCGGGCTTGAAGTCTGCGCCTCCACCGCGCCGGCGCTTTAGGCGCTCTCCCAGCCGACGAAATCGGAGCGGCAACGATGGTTGAGCGGACATCCGGCGTTAAGGCAAGCGTCGGGTTCGCCTCGGACCCAGGACCGCGCAAACGCAACGAGGATTTCGCAGGTGCCGTTTTCGGCTCGGAGCTCTCTGAGCCGCGCGGGGACGTGGTTGCAGCGATCGCCGATGGAATCGGAAGCGCAAAAGGCGGTCGCATCGCGGCCGAGACTGCCGTGCGGGGCTTTTTGGACGGCTTTTGCGACCTACCCGAAACCATGGAGGTGAGACGAGCTGCGGCCAGGGTGCTAGATGCCCTCAATGGATGGATCTATTCCCAAGCTCACCAAGATCCCGACCTGGCGCGAATGGGCTGTACCTTTACGGCGCTAGTGCTGCGCGGGCGAATGGCGCACGTGGTCCATGTCGGCGACACACGCGCCTACCGCTTGAGCGGCGACCGCCTGATCTGCCTAACAACCGACCATGTGCGGGAGGGTGGCCCAAGGAAGTCGAGCATCCTTTACCGCGCCCTGGGCGTTGAGACCGAGGTACGGCTAGACTATGCCAACCAGCCGCTGGCGAGGCACGACCGCTTTTTGCTGTGCACCGACGGCATACACGCGTTCCTTACCTCCGACACCATCGCCGATGTCCTGCGGGAGCGTAGTGCTTCCGCTGATACGGCACGGGCGCTCGTCGCCGCCGCGCTCCAATCTGGTAGCTCTGACAATTGCACGGCCTTGGTGGTTGACGTCGTCGATCTGCCATCTGCGCAATCGGCTGACATCGGCACTGCCATGAAGCAACTGCCGCTGATCCCGGTGCCACTCGGCGGCGAGACGATCGATGGCTTCGCTCTCAAAGTGTTGGTGTCCGACGGTCGGTACAGCCGCCTCTTCGGTGCGGTTGACGAGATCGAGGGCGGGGAGGTCGTGCTGAAGTTCCCCAAGCCTGAGGTGGCGGCCACTGCTGGGTACCGCGCGGCATTCGTCCACGAGGCGTGGGTCGGTGCGCGAGTGGACAGCCCATGGGTCGGGCGCATAATTGAACTACCCTCGGGCCGACAGAGCTGCCTTTACACGGCGATGCCTCTTTATCACGGGGAGCTTCTGGAAACGCGGCTTACGCGTCGCCCATCAATGAGTCTGGAGGAAGGACGGAATATCGCCATCAAGTTGGCGCGGGGGGCCGCGGCGCTACACCGCGCCGGAATCATCCATCGCGATATCAAGCCGGACAATGTCATTCTCGAGCATGATAAATCACTAAAGCTGCTGGATCTGGGGGTGGTGCGCATACTCGGATTCGAGGATTCCCTGCCAGAGAATATTCCAGGCACTCCTGGCTACATGGCGCCTGAGATGTTTGCCGGCGAACCCGGCAACGAGGCTACTGACGTTTTTGCCCTGGGCGTCACTATGTTCCGCGCCTTCACGGGTGAGTTTCCTTATGGCAATCCTGACGCCTCCGGGGCGCCGCGCCGAGACCGACCAAAGCTCCTCTCGGCTCTTCGTCCAGACCTCCCTGCATGGCTTGAGGCTACGCTCGCTCGGTCGGTCGCGATGGACCCCGCCGAACGTCTTCGCGATATGGTAGAGTTTGCGACCGAGATGGAGGCGGGACCATCAGGCGCTCCGCTTGCCAACCGTAGGCCACGAACACTATACGAACGCGCCCCGCTCCGAGTCTGGCAGGGTATTGCCGCGTTGCTCGCCCTCGGCCTCGCCCTGTCACTAGTGCTGCATTAAACGACCATGAATTCCGCCGCGGAGATTTCAGTTTGACGCTCCGGCAATTTCTTTCTTCAGGCAGTGAAGAGTGAGTAAGAGGCGGTGCACATGATGGCCCTACCCCGACTGTAGCTCGACCCTCAAATCGCACTCGCGGGAACCTCAGTTCGGAAAAAGCCAATGCGGCGCCGACTGGCAATAGATGCTGGGCCCCTCACTATTTGCGTTATTGCTCATCGGCGTCGCGCTTGAGCTCGCGCGGCGTTTGTTTTTTCATCACACGATTTCAGCCGGAGAGGAAATTCTGATCCTATATTTGGCTTGGCTTCTGTTCTGCGGCGCTTTGATCCTGCGGCTGGCCTGCGTTTACGATTTCTGCCCGGTCTTTGTGAAGTGAATGCAGCAGCCTTTGGTGGGCCGACACGGCGACCTCGAGCAACGGGGGCATGCGCGGGAGCGGGCAAGTAGGCATGGCGTGATGTGGACAACGTCAGCTTCGGGTCAAAAGCGGAAGTTGTGACGACGTTCGGATGTGGTCCGCTTTGTGTCGGTAAGCGGCCACTGCATCAACTGCTCAGGAAAGATGTGCTGCCGCGATTGCTAAGACGCCGGAGCATGTCAGTCCACCGGCACGCAGTGCGAAGAGGCCAACGCGCGACCCGCCGCTTAGCTCCGATTTGACAGCCACGAAGCAACTCAGACAGCGATTAGGCTCGGCCGTAGCGCCATCGAACGTGTTGTCGGCAAGCTTGCTGCCCGCGGCAGTTTCGATGCGGCGGCCATAGAGGACCGTGCACTCGTCACTCAGTCGCTTAAAGGCGCTCGCACGACACCCCTACCAGAGAAGTGGGAACGAATACTTAGTAGGATGTACGAACCGAGCGCGAACTGTTCCTGAGTAACAGAAACTCTGCGCTTGGGGTCGGCAAAAGCTCAGTCAATCGGACACTGGCGGAGTTGCGTGCTGCCGGTGAGCTGATCGTCGAGACGACGGCGGCCGGAACTCGGCTCGCCCCCGCGGGGTAGTCCGCCGGGGTTCGGGGGTTTGGATCTGGCTCTTATACACATCTCC
>CAXMLT010000666.1:0-12185 GCA_964194245.1 uncultured Hyphomicrobium sp. | reverse complement strand
AGCAGCGCCTTCATCACGCGATCGGCTTGCGCGCGGTCCTTTCCCGCTAGCAACGTCGGCAGCACGGTCGGGACGATCTGCCACGAGACGCCGAACTTGTCCTTGAGCCAGCCGCACTGCTGGGCTTGAACCGGCCCGCCGGCCGATAGCTTCTCCCAATAGTGGTCGACCTCCGCCTGGCTCTCGCACATCACCTGGAACGAGATCGCCTCGTTGAACTTGAAGTGATCGCCGCCGTTGAGGGCGAGGAACTTCTGCCCGTTGAGTGAGAACTCGACAGTGAGGACTTGGCCCGGCTTGCCGCCGTGGATCTCCTCGCCTTCGTTGCCGTAGCGCGTGATGTTCCCGAGCTCGGCGGTTTTGAAGATCGAGCAGTAGTAGCGCGCGGCCTCCTCGGCTTCCTTGTCGAACCACAGACAGGGCATGATGGTCTTCATGGCACTTCTCCTTGCGGACTGCTTTAGGCCTTAGGACGTTCGGGGAGAGCCCGCGCCGACAGAAGAGGCAATCTTTTTGTGCCGCGACGGTGCTGCTCACGAGGCCCGCATGCGCGCGGCCGCCTTGCGCTTGGTCGCTGCCTTCGTGCGTTTGGCTTCAGCCGTGCGCTCCCCCCATTTCATGCCCTCGAGCTTCAGCCCGTCGGGGTCGAGGAAAAACACGGCGTAATAGTTGTCGTAGTATTCGCCCGCGGGATCGACGATCTTCGCGCCGAGCTTCTTCACGAAGGCCTGCAGCACGTCCACGTTCTTGCGGCTCTCGAGCTCGAACGCGTAGTGGTGGAAGCCGATGTCGCCGATGCGGTGCTTGTGCTTCTTGCCCTCGGCATCGGCCGCAGCGATCCATAGCCGCGTCTTGCCGTTGGTCCAGCCGATGGCGTCCGGATACTCATCCAGCACCTTAAAGCCGAGGAACGGCATCAGCTTGCCATAGAAGGCCTTCGACTTCTCGAAGTCTCCGACGCGCAGCGAAATGTGGTCGATGCCGACGACGCGGATCATGGCCGGCTCCCCTTAGGGTCGCGGTTGAGCGTCAAGCGGGAAGGCGCGATTTGGTTCCAGCGCGCCTCAACCGCGCTTCTGCCACAGCCGTAGGCCGAGGAGAAACAGAATCGATCCGGTGAATGCCGAGACCACGTCGCGCAGCGAAATAGAGATGGTCTCGAGGCCCGGCAGGATTCCGAACAGACGGAACAGGACGCCGCCGACAACGGCGCCGACGAGGCCGATGCCGAGGTTGGTCCAAACGCCGAAGCCTTCGCGCTGCCAACGCACGAGCGCACCCGCGAGTGTGCCGCCGAGGCCGCCAATGATGAGCCAGACGATGATCTGCGAGAACGAGATTACCATGTGCATCAACTCCCTTCACGGGCGACCGGTGAGAAGATAGCCGCCGCGGATGCGGACGAGGGCACCGCACCACGGCGCCCCCGCTGGAACTCGTACACTAAGCGCGGATTGGCGCGCTTACTTCACCTTCACGGCGTCCGAGGTGCTGCTCGGTGCAGCGCTCGCATCCTTCTCGTAGCCGGTCTTCTTGTAGGCATCGCCTTCCTTGGCGATCTTCGTGGTCCAGCCGGAGTCCCACTTGATCACCGCGGCGCCGCCGTCTTCCTTCCAGGATCCGGTGAGGGATTCGCCGGGGCGATTGCCGGTCGCCTTGCCGTCGGCGGTAAGCGTGATGTCGAAATCTCCGCCGCCGGTGTCCTTGGTCTTCCACGTTCCCGCATACTGGCTCGATGAAGTGTTGTTTCCGCAAGCGGCGAGCGCGATGGCAAAAGCCAACGCGACGGCCGCGGTCGTCGTCTTCCCGATCATTCGCATGGAGTTTTCTCCTGTTATGAATTATGGGCGCCGAGCACCAGAAGTTTAGAATGTCCTATCCCGCCGCGAGTTCCTAATGTCTGAAATGAAAACCGACAATGCGAGCAAGCGGCGAGGGCGGCGATGAAGTTGCGGCGTGTCAGAGCCGGCGACGACTTGCACGCCGAACTCCTTGGCTCCCAAGGCTGGGTCGATGTCGCCAAGTGCCTGGCGCAGCTCAAGCAACCGCGCCCGGATGAAGCTCACACTCTCGCGACCGACATCGTCGCGCTGCTGGGCGCGCCAGCGGGCGTACGCGCCGCTATCCTGGACGCCGCGCGAAAAATTGATCCGGAAACGACAGCCGAAGGCGCCGTGGTCATCCCCTTCGAGCCGCGCTCGTTCCGCGATTTCATGCTCTATGAGGACCACGCCATTGCAGCCGCGCGCGGCTTCGTGCGCACACAGATGCCGGCGGCCTACCAGATCGTGCGCGCCTACGAAGCGCTCACCGGCCGGACATTCCCCAAGCTCAAACCGTACGCGCTGTGGTACCGCCAGCCGATCTACTACATGGGCAATCACCTCACCTTTGCGACCGACGGCGAGGCGATCGCCATGCCTTCCTACACGAAGGCGCTCGACTACGAGCTGGAGCTCGGCTTCGTGCTGGCGCAACCGCTGCGCGATGCCTCGCCCGAGATGGCGGAGGCGGCGATCGGCGGCTTCGTGGTGCTCAACGATTTCTCGGCGCGCGACGCGCAGCTCGCCGAGATGGCCTCGGGTTTCGGGCCGCAGAAGTCGAAGCACTTCCGCAGCGCGATGTCCAAGGTCGTGGTCTCCGCCGACGAGATCCTGCCGCGCTGGCACGACCTCAATGGCTTCGTGCAGCTCAACGGCGTGACGGTCGGCGAGCCTTCGACCACGGGCGCGAAGTGGTCGCTCGGGGAGGTGCTGGCGCACGCCTCGCGCTCCGAGCAGCTTTATCCTGGCGAGCTGTTCGGCTCCGGCACGCTGACGGACGGCAGTGGCATTGAGACGGGGCACGCACTCAAACCTGGCGACCGCATCGAGATCGGTATCGAGAACATCAGTACGCTCGCGAATCCGATCGTGTGAAGGAGCACGCTCTCGTGAAAGTCATCGACCTGTCGAAGCCCATCCGCTTCAACCGCGGCGATCCGCGCTTCATGCAGGTGTGCATCCGGCACAAGCCGCGTTGGACCGCAAAGCTGCTCGTGCGCTTGTTGGGCCTGCCGCGGCGGCTCATTCCGAAGGACTGGGCCGGCTGGGCCGACGACACCATCACCAAAATGGGCGTGCATTCGACGACGCACATCGATGCGCCCTGGCACTACGGGCCGATGTCTGGCGGCAAGCGCGCGCAAACCATCGAGGAGATGCCGCTCGAGAAATGCATCGGCCCCGGCGTCGTGCTCGACCTCGCGCACAAGGCCGACAACGACCCGATCACGGTTGAAGACCTCAAGGCCGCGCTCGCCAAAACCGGCGCGACACTCACCGACCGCACCATCGTTCTGATACGCACTGGGCGCGATACGCTCATGGGCACCAAGGCCTTCTGGACCACCGGCACCGGCATGAGCGCATCGGCGACCGAGTGGCTCATCGACCAGGGCCCGACCGTGATGGGCATCGATCAGTGGGGTTGGGATATGCCATTCCAGGCGCAGATCGCCAAGGCCAGGGCGACGGGCGACGACAACCTGTTCTGGGAGGCGCACCGCGTCGGTCTGCGGCGGCCTTACTGGCACATGGAGCAGCTCACCAACCTCGGCGCCCTGCCCCCGTCCGGCTTCGAGGTGATGGTGTTTCCGCTGAAGATCGTGGGCGCCTCCGCCGCGCCAGCACGCGTCGTCGCCGTGATCCGGTAGGCCTACCGCGAAAGCGTGCGGCGAACGGCATCGTGCCAGCAGGCGAGCAGGCGCTCACGTTCGGACGCCGCGAGATTTGGGCTGAAGCGCCGATCGAGCGCCCAGCGCTCGGCGAACTTCTCCGGCTCCGGATAGAACCCCGACTGCAGACCGGCGAGATACGCAGCCCCCAGCGCGGTCGTCTCCAGTGCCGTCGGCCGGTCGACCGGCGCATCGAGGATGTCGGCGAGCCGTTGCATGGTCCAATCGGACGCCGCCATGCCGCCGTCGACGCGCACGATGGTGCCCCCTTCGTCGGGCCAGTCGCCACGCATTGCCTCGAGCAGATCGCTCGTCTGGAAGCACACGGCGTCGAGCGCGGCCCGCGCCAGCTCGTTCGGGCCGGAGTTGCGCGTCAACCCGTAGAGCGCGCCGCGACAGTCGGGGTCCCAATAGGGTGCTCCGAGCCCGACGAATGCCGGCACGAGCACGACGTTCTGGCTCGGGTCCGCCTCCTGCGCCATGCGGCCCGCGGCACCCGCATTTGGGATGACGCGGAGCGCATCACGCAGCCACTGCACGGCGGCGCCGGCGATGAAGATCGAGCCTTCGAGCGCGTAGGTACGCTTTCCCTCGAGCTGGTAGGCGATGGTCGAGAGCAGGCGATTGCGCGAGGTGATCGCCTTGCCGCCTGTGTTGCGCACGGCAAAGCAGCCGGTGCCGTACGTCGACTTGATCATGCCGGGGGTAAAGCAGGCCTGTCCGATGGTCGCCGCCTGCTGGTCGCCGGCCATGCCACGAATAGGGATGGGAGCGCCGAGAAGCTCGGCCTCGGTGGCGCCAAACTCGGCGGCGTTGTCGCGCACCTCGGGCAATAGCGCGCGCGGCACGCGAAAGAGCTGCAGCAGTGTATCGTCCCATTCGCCCGTATGGATGTCGAACAGGCAGGTGCGCGAGGCATTCGTCGCGTCGGTCGCATGCACCCGGCCGCCGGTCAACCGCCACAGCAGGAAGGTCTCGACAGTGCCGAAAGCAAGTTCGCCGCGCTCGGCTTTCGCGCGCGCACCTGCGACGTGATCGAGTATCCAGGCGATCTTGGTCGCCGAAAAATAAGGGTCGAGCCGGAGCCCCGTCTTTGCGATGACCGTCTCCTCGGCGCCGGCGGCGGCGAGCTGCTGGCAGACATCCGCGGTCCGCCGGTCTTGCCAGACGATGGCATTGTGGATGGCCCCGCCGGTCACCCGCTCCCAGACGATGCTCGTCTCGCGCTGGTTGGAGATGCCGATGGCGACGACGTCGGCCGCGGTTGCACCCGCTTTGGCGAGCGCTCCGCGCGCTGTCGCGAGCGTCGTACGCCAGATGTCCTCGGGGTCGTGCTCGACCCAGCCGGAAGCCGGGTAATGCTGCGGGAACTCCTCCTGTGCGAGAGCCGCAACGCGATAATCCTCAGCAAACAGCAGAGCGCGCGAGGACGTCGTCCCCTGATCGATGGCCAAGACGTAGCGCCCCATGCCCCGCTCTTCCCCCGCCGCACTCAAGCCATTCTCTCGACAGATGGCTTGAGCCTTAGTAGCAAGCCCGCAGCCTCGTTCCCACAAAAGCCCGGACCTCTCCACATGAGCGCGCCCGCCGAAACCGAAGAGCCCCCGCGCGCCTCCTTCCTGGAGGGCCTGCTCGTGTACCTGCGGCCGGGGGTGCTGATCGTCATGCTGTTGGGGTTTTCCTCGGGGCTGCCACTGGCGCTCTCGGGCGAGACCCTGCGGGTATGGATGGCGGATCGGGGCGTCGATCTCGGCACCATTGGCCTGCTCTCGCTCGCGGGACTGCCCTACACGATCAAGTTCCTCTGGGCGCCCGTCGTCGATGCCTGGCACGTGCCGTATCTCGCGGGCCTCGGACGCCGCCGGAGCTGGCTCGTCGCCACGCAACTCCTGCTCATGGCAACGATCCTTTTTCTGGGCACGCGCGACCCTCTCGCCTCTCCGCTCATGGTGGGTGCGGCGGCGCTGCTCGTCGCCTTCGCGTCGGCAACGCAGGACATCGTCGTCGACGCCTTCCGCGTGCAGAGCCTGCCGACCGACGAGCAGGCAGCCGGCATGGCGAGCTACGTCGCGGCCTACCGCATGGGAATGCTGGCGTCCGGCGCGGGCGTGATCGGGCTGTCGGGCTGGCTCGAGACGAAGGGGCTGAGCAAGGAGGCCGTATGGCCGCTCGCCTATGCGGTCGCAGCAGTGCTCGTGCTGGTCGGGCTTGCCGCGACTTTGCTCGCACGCGAACCCAAGAGTGAGCGCGATCCGCACGCGGGTGACAGTCCACTGCAGCGTCTTTATGAAACCGCGCGGGACTCCTTTGCCGAGTTCCTGACCCGCGACGCCGCCATCGCCATCCTCGCCTTCGTCGTGCTGTTCAAGCTGTGCGACGCGCTCGCCGGTGCCATGACCGCGCCTTACGTGCTGTCGCTTGGCTACAGCAAGGTGCAGTACGCGACCATCGTGAAGGGCGTGGGCCTTGCTGCTCTGCTGTTCGGCGGCTTTGCCGGCGGGGCAGTCGCGCGCACGCTGCCGCTGGCCACCGCGCTGCTGGCAGGCGCGATCCTGCAGTCGGTTTCCATCCTCGCCTTCGTCTGGCTCGGGTGGCAGCCGATGAGCATGACGGCGTTGACCGTCGCCATCGTGATCGAGAACTTCGCAACCGCTATCGGCACCGTGATCTTTGTCGCCTATCTTTCGGCGCTGTGCCGCAATCCGCTGCACACGGCGACGCAATACGCGCTGCTGACGGCGCTGGCTTCCAGCGGGCGCACGCTGTTTGCGTCGGGGACGGGCTACGCTGCCAAGGCGCTCGGCTGGCCCGCATTTTTCGTGGCGTGCGTCTTGACCGCGCTGCCTGCGCTGGCGCTGCTCGTATGGCTGCAGAAGCGTGGCCATTTCCGCGCGCTCGAGGCACCGCCGGACGACGACGCCTAGGCCCGCGCCACGCGCTAGTCGGCGTGTCCCGAGACCTCGTTGGCGGGATCGGACTGCAGCTGGCCGTAGTTCTCGATGCCGATCGACTTCAACAGGTCGAGCTGCGTCTCGAGGAAGTCGATGTGCCCTTCCTCGTCCTTCAAGAGATGCTCAAACAGGTCCATCGACACGTAGTCCTTGTGCGCGCGGCAGAGCTCACGCGCCTTGGTGTAGAACTCCTGCGCGACGTACTCGCCCTTCAAGTCGCACTCGAGAACCTCTTTGAGGTTCTCGCCGATCATCATCGGCGCGATCTCCTGCATCTTGGGGAAGCCTTCCAGGAAGATGATGCGCGTGATCAGCTTATCCGCGTGGTGCATCTCCTCGATCGATTCCGCGCGCTCCTTCTTGGCGAGCTTGGTGAAGCCCCAGTTCTCGAGTCTCCGGTAGTGCAGCCAGTATTGATTTACGGCGCCGAGCTCGAGCTTCAGCGCGTAATTCAACGCCTCGATAACTTCCTTGTTGCCCTTCATGGCTACCCTCCGTGCCTTGCGAAAATCACGCTCAAAATCGCTGAGTTGAACGGCTGGGTATCAAGACTCAGAGCGCACGCCTCGTGGCGAGACGGCGCATCGATCGCGTTTTGAGATTAAGTGCTATGCCACCGCAAAAATTGCGGCGCAACCGCTCAGGCGACTTTGATACCGTGACCGTTCGTGTCAGCGGCGGGAGCGGCAGGCTTGGCAGCAGAGGGGCGCAAACGTGCGCGCGCTGACGAGAACTCCAACAGCTTGCTGCGCGCGGTCGCACAAACATCGGGACAAATCAGCCCCTTCCGCTCGAGCTCTTCCACCTTGTTGTAGATCGTCTCGACGGCAAGCGGCGCGCAGCCGCAGCAGTTCATGCGCTTCTTGAGATGACGATAGACGACACCCGGCGTCGGGATTGGCGCGTTCGGCTTGTTGAGAATCTCGACGAGCGCATCCTCGATGTGACCATCGGTGATCATCGTGCAGGAACAGACGATCATCGCGCGCCTCGCACAAGCTGCGAGCGCGGCGACCGCGCGTTCTCACGAATGGTCTCGGTGTGCTTCATCTCACTTCACTCGTACGGAGGCCAACCCCTTGGGCCTCCACGCATCCCTAATATGGAATGTCTTCGTCAAGTTTTGAAGGCTTCGGCGCGCCTGTCAAGTGACCGCGCGCCGCACCACGATGCAAAATAAGCCGAATTGCGGCTGACGGGGTTAGCGGGCAACGGCCTGCTGTGGCCCGCGCCGGTTGCGCAGGGAGGCAGCCCCACGCGGGGTCGACTTGCCAGACCGGCCGCCCGGCCCGGCATCCGCCAGCGCCTGGCTGCTCTCGGCCATATCCGCGAGCGTGTGCTGGTCGAGCACGCTGATGAACGCCTCGAGCGCATCGTCGACGATTTGGTTAAGGCCCGTCTGGCCGCCGCTTTCCATGCCATCGGAGGCCGGAAACTCGATCGCGCGCACAACGTCGCCGACGCGGATCTTGGCCGGCGGCCGAGCCAAGCGGACGCCCCCATGGCGGCCGCGGACGGAGGCCAGGAAGCCGGCCTTGGCCAGCAGGTGCACGATCTTGAATGCGTTCTGCTGGGTGATATCAAGCCGCTGGGCAATTTCCGCCACCTTGATCAGGCGGTCGCCTGACTTGGCGCAGTCGACGAGGATGCGGACAGCGTGGCTGGTGGCTTTGTTGAGGCGCATGCGGGGGCTCGTGTCCCTGGGCGGTAGATCGTGCGTTATGTCAGGTCTGGCGATGTTGGCAATCGCCTCCCTTGAATTCCGCGAATTCCCTGGGGGCGACGGCCTTTAGCGACCCGCACTTTAACAGGATCGGGGCGCGCGCGGCAGACACAATCGGATGACACCGGACCCGAACTCGACTCCGGAAACGGCCCAGGCTCCGGTCGGCCATCCAAACCCCTGTTTTCATGGGAACTTTCAGCCAGAACAGAAATATTTGCACTTGTTTCGACGGGAACAGCGTCACCGGCCCCCTCCAGTCATGATGAGCCTCAGACAAACCAAGGGCGATGACGCCCACCCGATGGAGGAAACCATGAACAAGACCCTGATCGCTCTCTTCACCGCCACCGCCGCCCTCGCCGCCACCGTCGGCCAGGCCGAGGCCGGCTTCGGTCTTCGCATCGGCTTCGGCCCCATCGGCTTTGGCGCCTTCCACCATGGCAGCGACTACGGCTCCTATCAGGCCCCGCGCCGCATCTACCGCGCCGAGCGCGCTCCGGTCCGCGCCCGCAAGGTGCAGCCAACGACCGTTGCCAAGGAAGAGATCAAGAAGGACGAGACGGTTGCCCATAACGAGAACTCCTCGATCACGGTTGCCGCCGACAAGGTTGCAACCGTCGAGAGCTCCTCGATCACCGTTGCCGCTGACCCGGTGAAAATCACGGAGACCAAGAAGACCGCCGACGCCGCCAAGGTCATCGAGCCGGTCAAGACCGAGACGAAGAAGACTGAGCCTGCGGTTGCCCAGAAGATCGACTGCAAGAAGTTCTTCCCCTCGGTCGGCCTGACGCTGACGGTCCCCTGCGAGTAAGCAGCGTCCCAGAAGAACGAGCCTCCATCCGCTTCGGTCCCGATCGCAAGGTCGGGACCGAATGCGTTTTGGAACCGGGCCGTGACCTAGTCGGCGGCGAACCGTTGCCCTCGATCCCGGCCGCAAGCCGGGATCGAGCGTATTCGAGCGGCGCTCAAACCATCAACCGCGGAAAAAATTCGGTGCCAGACAAGCGTGTTTCACGAGGAACAGCGCGAAACCCCGGTGCCCTGCATGTTGACTGCGAGATGAACACCAACGCCGCCCGCCGCGGCCCCAAGGAGAAGGCCATGAACAAGTCCCTGATCGCCATCGCTTCCGCGACGATCGCTCTCGCAAACTTTGCGACCTCGAGCGCCGAAGCCGGCTTCTTCGGGCACCACCACGGCGGCGGCTTCCTCGGCCACGTGTTGCTTCATTCATTCCGCCACTGCCACCGGCCCGAGTACATCGTCCGCACCCCGGTGGAGCGGGTCTACGTCAGCCGGCCGGCCCGGCAGGTCGTCGTCACACAAGACGAGGCCGCGCAGCAGCAGCAAGCCACTGCCCACAACGAGAATTCCTCGATCGCGGTTGCCTCGGCCGATGTCGCCGAGAACGAAGCCACGGATTCGGTCGAGAAAATCATCGTAAAGACGGATAAGACTGCCAAAGCGACCGCCAAGCCGGCAAAAGTCGCCGAAGCCGACGTGGAAACCGGATCGACGACGGCCAAGCGGCTCGACTGCAAGCAGTTCTTCCCCGCCGTGGGCATGACGCTCTCGGTGCCTTGCGAGTGAAGCCGGTCTGGGCGAAGAGAAAGCCTTGGTTGGCGCCTTTGCAGGTCCATGACACTCTCTCGATCCCGATCCATTTTCCGGGATCGAGAGGCACGCAACAGACCCCGTTCGACGTCCGCAATCATCTGTAGGGATCGAGGAACAAGCGATGCAGGCACAGGCTGCGGATACCGGCGCCCTGTTGGCGGCCGAAAACGCTCAAGGCAAAGCCAAGATCGTGCGGATGGCGGGGAAACTCGCCTACCGCAATCTCTTCCACGACCGCTTGAGCCTCATCGTCACGCTCACCGGCATCGTCTTCTCCGTCGTGCTCGTTGCCGTGCAGTGCGGCCTCTATATCGGCTCCGAAACCATGATCGCGGCCATGCTGGACAATTCGAAGGGCGACCTCTGGGTCGTGCCGTTCGGAACGAAGAGCTTCGATGACCCCTCCTTCCTCATCGGCCACGAGAAATACGCAGCGCTGTCGACGCCCGGCATTGCGAAAGCCGAGGATCTCGTCGTCGGCTTTGCCGGATGGCGCAAGCCAAAGGGCGGCACGACCGCGGTGCTGATCATCGGCTCCGATTATGAGCATGGCAGCCTGAAGCCCTGGAACATCAAGCAAGGCAGCATTGCGGAGCTCGCCGAGCCGTTCGCGGTCGCCGCCGACGACACCTATTTCGCCGACCTCGGCATCGACAAGCTGGGCGACACCGCCGAGATCAACAATACCCGCGTCCGCGTCGGCGCCGTCACGCACGGAATCCGCTCTTTCACCACGCTGCCCTATGTGTTTATGTCCCTGCAGCGCGCGCGCCAGCTTCTCGATGCCGCCAACACCCAGGCAAGCTACACGCTGGTTCGCCTCACCCCCGATGCCAATCTCGAGTCGGTGCGCGCCGATCTCAACGACCGCCTCAAAGATCGCGAGATCCTGACCCAGCGCGAGTTCCGTAACCGCAGCGTCGACTACTGGCTGTTCCAGACAGGCGCCGGATCGGCACTCATCGCCGGCGCCGCGCTCGGCATGATCGTCGGCGTCGTCATCGTCGCGCAGACGCTCTATTCGAGCACCAAGGATCACTTGAACGAGTTCGCCACCTTGCGCGCACTCGGCGCCTCCGCCGGCTACATCCACAAGGTCATCCTGATCCAGGCGATTATGAGCGCCTTCCTCGGCTACGGTATCGGCATGGTGCTCAGCTTGCTCGTCATCTGGGCGACCAAGGGCACGACGCTCCTCATCATCATGACGCCGGGTCTCGCGTTGCTTCTCTTCGCGCTGACGCTCGGCATGTGCATCATCGCCGCGATTAGCGCGATCTTCAAAGTGACGCGCATCGATCCCGCAGGAGTCTTCAGCCGATGAAAGACCGAGAGCCAAACCGCAAGACGCTTCTCGAGGCGAAGAACATCGTCAAGGTGTTCGGCTCGGGAGCCTACGAGGTGCGGCCCTTGAAGGGCGTCAATCTCCGGCTCTACGCCGGAGAGCTGACCCTTCTCATGGGGCCCTCGGGCAGCGGCAAGACCACGCTTTTGTCGATCCTCGGCTGCATCCTGTCGCCGACCGAGGGCGAGCTCGTGGTCGCCGGCAACTCGACCGCCGGCCTCGACGCCGAAGGCCTCGCCAGGATCCGGCGCCGGCACGTGGGCTTCGTGTTCCAGGGCTACAACCTGTTCCCGACGATGACGGCAAGCGAGAACGTGATGCTGGCGCTCGATGTGCGCGCAGCACCCGTCGTCGATCCGCCCAAGCACGCGGTCGCAGCACTTACCGCGGTCGGCCTTGCGCACCGCGCCGAGGCGTTTCCCTCAAAGCTCAGCGGCGGCGAGAAGCAGCGTGTCGCAATCGCGCGCGCCCTCGCCGGCCGGCCGAGCGTCATCCTCGCCGACGAGCCGACGGCGGCGCTCGATGCCGAGAACGGACGCGCCGTGATGGCGCTGCTGCAGGAGGTCGCCAAAGATCCCAACCGTGCGGTCCTCGCGGTCACACACGATCACCGCACGATGCCCTATGCCGACCGCATCATCCGCATCGAGGATGGCGTCATCTCCAGCGAGTCACGCCCGAAATCGGACGGCATGCCGCCCGCCGGCCACGACGACGACCACCATCACGAGCCGCAATCTGCACCTACTCCACCCCAACCCGAAACCACCCAACCCGCCGGAAACGAAAAGCCGCTGCGGGGCCGCTATAGGATCTGTCTCTTATACACAT
>CAXMLT010000665.1:0-4445 GCA_964194245.1 uncultured Hyphomicrobium sp. | reverse complement strand
TGCGCCCCGGCCGCTTCGACCGCCAGATCACCGTTCCGAACCCGGACGTTGCCGGCCGCGAGAAGATCCTGCGCGTGCACATGCGCAAGGTTCCCGTCGCTCCGGACGTCGACCCGAGGGTTATCGCGCGAGGCACGCCCGGCTTCTCGGGCGCCGACCTCGCGAACCTCGTCAACGAGGCCGCGCTGCTCGCGGCACGCCGCAACAAGCGGCTCGTGACGCAGGTCGAGTTCGAGGATTCCAAGGACAAAGTCATGATGGGCGCGGAGCGCCGCTCCATGATCATGACCGAGGAGGAGAAGCTTGCGACCGCCTACCACGAGGCGGGCCACGCTCTCGTCAGCCTCAAGGTTGTCGGCGGCGATCCGCTGCACAAGGTGACCATCATTCCCCGCGGAAGGGCTCTGGGCGTCACCATGAATTTGCCCGAGCGCGACAAGCTCAGCTACTCCAAGCAATGGTGCGAGGCGCGCATCGCCATGTCGTTCGGCGGCCGTTGCGCCGAGCAGGCCATCTACGGCAAGGACCACCTCAACACGGGCGCCTCGAGCGACATTATGCAGGCGACCGAGCTTGCCCGCCGCATGGTGACCGAGTGGGGCATGAGCGAGACGCTCGGACCGTTGCGCTACAACGAGAACCAGCAGGAGGTCTTCCTCGGCCACGCGATCACGCAGCGGCAGAACATGTCGGAGGACACCGCCCGGCTGATCGACATCGAGATCCGGCGCATCGTCACCGAAGGCGAGAACAAGGCGCGCGAGGTCGTCGGCGCCTGCCGCAAGGAGCTCGAGGCCATCACGCAGGCGCTGATGGAGTACGAGACCATTTCGGGCGACGAGGTATCGGCGCTGCTGCGCGGCGAGAAGATCGTGCGCAAGACGGACGACGACGGCCCCAAGGATCAGCTCGGCTCGGCCGTGCCGACGTCGGGCGGCCGCCTCAGGCCGCGCGGGGAGCCCGGCACCGGTGGCATGGAGCCCCAGCCGCAGGCTTGAGCGAAACCGCCAAAGGCTTTAGATGCGGCCGCGGACCTCCGCGGCCGTTTCTTTTTGTTGGGTGCCTTCTCTTATGCAGCGCGCAATCTACGTTCGGCCCGTTGGCATTTTCCCCGCGCCTTTGGGCGATGACCGCAAGGAGGCCTGGAGCGGGCTACCGCTCGCGGGCCAACCGCTACGCTTCGCTGCGATCGAGATCATCGAGCGGGAGGGCGCGCGGATAACGCGCCGCCTCGCTTCCGTGGGCGACGCCTTCGAGCGCGACTGGGGCCGCTACACCTTGCAGGCGTCCGAGCTGATGGAGGCCATCACCGCGCCGCGCGCGCGCCTCGCGGGGTTGTCGCTCGAAGCCCCTCGCATCATGGGCATCGTCAACGTGACGCCCGACAGCTTCTCCGACGGCGGCCGGCTCTCATCTGCGCAGGCCGCGGTCGATCACGCGCTGCGGCTCGCAGACGAGGGCGCCGACATCATCGACATCGGTGGCGAGTCAACGCGCCCCGGCGCCGGCTACGTGCCGGTTGGCGCCGAGCTCGCCCGCGTCATCCCGGTGATCGAGGGCCTGCGGCCGCGCACGCAGGCGCTGATCTCCATCGACACGCGCAAGGCCGAGGTGATGCGCCGCGCGGCAGCGGCGGGCGCCGATATCCTCAACGATGTCTCGGCGCTGACACATGACCCTGCTTCTTTGGGGGTTGCGGTCGAGACGGGGCTGCCGGTGATCCTTATGCACGCCCAGGGCGACCCCAAGACGATGAACGACAATCCGCAGTACAGCGATGTGGTCCTGGACGTGTTCGACTTCCTAGAAAAGCGGATCGCTGCCTGCGTTGCGGTGGGCATTCCCAAGGCAAAGCTCGTCGCCGATCCCGGCATTGGCTTCGGCAAGCACCTGCACCACAACGTTGCCGTCATGGCTAGCTTGGCGCTTTATCACGGGCTCGGCGTGCCGGTCATGCTCGGCGCCTCGCGCAAGAAGCTGATCGACCACATTTCCGACGCCCCGCAGCCGAAAGATCGTTTGCCGGGCTCGCTCGCCGCGGCGCTCGCAGGCGTCGCGCAGGGCGTGCAGATTGTGCGCGTGCATGACGTGGCGGCGACACGCCAGGCGCTGGCGGTGTGGCGCGCATCGACCACCGGCTCGCAGGACGGGTTGGCGTAGGGGAGCCGGGGGTGGAGTATGGAGTTCGCGTTTCGCTACGATCCAGAGCACCTCAAAACCTATCACAGGCTCGCGTCGCATCGGGTCGAAGCGAAAAACACCGACTACGTCGCCGCGTGGTGGGGCTGGATGCTGGGCTACACGTTCGTGGCCGGCGCGGCGCTCGCTTGCGCCTACCTCGTCTTTCCGGAGCTGACCGGGAGGCCGTTCGCGTTGCTGGAATTCTTCTGCGGCTTCGTCGGCGGGGTTGCCGTCGTCTACGCAATGTCGTGGCGGCGCTATCGCCGGCTGACCGGCAGAGCGGTCAGGGCCGACGGCCCGACGCTGGCGGAGCACCACGTCGTTGTCGCCGATGATGGGCTGAGATCGACCAGCCGTCTGGTCGATCACGTCTATCGCTGGGCTGCCTTCGAGGGCGAGACGGTTCATGACGGGGTTATCGTGCTGTGGACCGAGCTCGGAGCCGGAGCGCTGGTCCCGCGCAGCGCTTTCACCGACCCGGCGGTCGAAATGGCGTTCATTGACGCCGTGCGGAGCCGTATCGCCTCCGCGCAGGAAAAAGCCGGGACGTTGGGCTAAGGGGGGTGCCGAGACCCAAAATTTGGGCCTGTTGAGCAGCACGCCGTAACCTGCGTAATCTGCACAAACAGGATTTGAGGTGAGTCGGCGGCCCCCTGGCGCCATAGTGATAGGCATGCGTTTACCATGTCCGGGGGCCCGGTAAGCGCTTACGCTCGCCCCAAGCGATTTTGCAGTAATTAAAGCGCAAACTTCACCGACGAACGAGCCACTGGGGGACGCCCATGTCGCGCCGCTATTTCGGAACCGATGGCATTCGCGGCCTAGCCAACACCACGCCGATGACGTCGGAGGTGGCGCTGAAGGTCGGCATGGCCGCGGGCAAGATCTTCCAGAACGGCAACTACCGGCATCGCGTCGTCATCGGCAAGGATACGCGCCTGTCGGGCTACATGCTCGAGGCCGCGCTCATGTCGGGTTTCACCTCGGTCGGCATGGACGTGTTTCTGCTCGGTCCGATGCCGACGCCCGCCGTCGCCATGCTGACGCGTTCGCTGCGCGCCGACCTCGGCGTCATGATCTCGGCCTCGCACAACCCGTTCGACGACAACGGCATCAAGCTGTTCGATGCCGAAGGCTACAAGCTGTCGGACGACACCGAGAAGAAGATCGAGGAGTTGATCGACGCCAACACCGCCGACCTGCTGGTCCCCGCCGAGGCAATTGGCCGTGCAACCCGAGTCGAAAGCGCGCAGGAGCGCTACATCGAATTCGCCAAGCGCACGCTGCCGCGCGAGCTGCGCCTCGACGGGCTGCGCATCGTGATCGATTGCGCCAACGGAGCCGGCTACAAGGTGGCGCCCGAGGCCCTTTGGGAGCTGGGCGCCGAGGTCATCAAGATCGGGGTTGAGCCCAACGGCCGCAACATCAACGACCACTGCGGCTCGACCGACCCAGACGCCCTCATCGCCAAGGTGCGCGAGGTCCGTGCCGACATCGGCATCGCGCTCGACGGTGACGCCGATCGCGTCGTCATCATCAACGAGAAGGGCCAGATGGTCGACGGCGACCAGATCATGGCCGTCATCGCCGAGGCCTGGCACGCACGCGGCAAGCTCACGGCGGGTGGCGTTGTGGCGACCGTCATGAGCAACCTCGGGCTCGAGCGCTATTTGAAGGGCATCGGCCTGTCGCTGGTGCGCACGCCCGTCGGCGACCGCTACGTGGTCGATCAGATGCGCAAGCATGGCTATAACGTCGGCGGCGAGCAGTCCGGCCACATCGTGCTGTCGGACTTCGTGACGACGGGCGACGGCCTGGTGACGGCGCTGCAGATCCTTGCCGTCGTCGTCTCCACGGGTAAGACCGTAAGTCAGGTGACGAACCGCTTCGAGGCGCTTCCGCAGATCCTGAAGAACGTGCGCTATGCCAACGGCAGCCCGCTCGAGGATAGCCGCGTCGTACGCGCGATCGACGCCGGCAAGGCGAAGCTGGGCGAGGGCGGACGCCTCGTGATCCGCCCCTCGGGCACCGAGCCGGTGATCCGCGTGATGGCGGAAGGCGACGACGAGCACCTCGTCTCGACAGTGGTCGGCGATATCGTCGCCGCGGTACGCGCGGCCGTCGCCGCAGCCTAACAGCGAAAATGTCGTCCTTCACCTCTCCCAGAGGGAGAGGTCGCGAACTGCGCTTCAGCGGAGCGAGCGGGTGAGTGGTTGCCACATCGATTGAGCGCACCACCCCTCACCCGGCTGTCGTGCTGCGCA
>CAXMLT010000664.1:0-11689 GCA_964194245.1 uncultured Hyphomicrobium sp. | reverse complement strand
GACACTATGTTTGGGACGGCGCAGTTGCCAAAATTCAAAGACGATCAATTTTCCGCGCAACGTTCATTGACCATCGACGAGTGGCGCGTGATTAGCGATCGACTAGCTGAAGATCGATTTTGGGAACAAGCGGGCCCTTCCAAAGAAACACCGTTTGGCACGACGGAAACGCCCGTTCAGTTCGGCGCAGAGGGATTGGCACGAGCTGATGAAATTCGTTCGGAGCTGAGTCGTTTCTGGCTCATCCCCACCGCCGAAGTGCCGCTCACCAATCTGGTGCGCGAATCCATCCTCGACGAAGCCGCGCTCCCCATGCGCCTCACCGCGTGGACGCCGTGCTTCCGCTCCGAGGCCGGCGCCGCCGGCAAGGACACGCGCGGCATGATCCGCCAGCACCAGTTCTCCAAGGTCGAGCTCGTCTCCATCACCACGCCGGAGGAGAGCCTCGCCGAGCACGAGCGCATGACCGCGTGCGCCGAGGAAGTCCTGAAGCGCCTCGGGCTTCCGTTCCGTACCATCCTGCTCTGCACCGGCGACATGGGCTTTGCCTCGCAGAAGACTTACGACATCGAGGTGTGGCTGCCGGGCGAGGACACCTACCGCGAGATCTCGTCGTGCTCGGTGTGCGGCGACTTCCAGGCGCGGCGCATGGAAGCTCGCTTCCGTCGCGCGGGCGGCGGCAAGCCTGAGTACGTGCACACGCTCAACGGCTCCGGCCTCGCGGTCGGGCGCACGCTGATCGCGGTGTTGGAGAACTACCAACAGGCCGACGGCTCGGTCGTGATCCCGGACGCGCTTGTCTCGTACATGGGCGGCCTCAAGAAGATAGAGAAGGCCGCCTGAGCCGATGCGCATCCTCATCACCAACGATGATGGCTGGGGCGCCGAGGGCCTCGAGGTGTTGCGCCAGATCGCGGAGAAGCTGTCCTCCGACGTCTGGACTTTCGCGCCTGAGGTGAATCAGAGCGGCGCCTCGCACTCGATGACGCTGCACGAGCCGCTCCGCTGCAAGCAGATCGCCGACCGCACCTTCATCATCCGCGGCACGCCGACCGACTGCGTGATCATGGGTGTGCGCCACTTCATGCTGGACAACCCGCCCGACCTCATCCTGTCGGGCGTCAACCACGGATCGAACCTCGCGGAGGACGTGACCTATTCGGGCACGATCGCGGCGGCGATCGAGGGCACGCTGCTCGGCATCCGCTCCATCGCCATGAGCCAGACCGGCGGCTCCATCGGCGAGGGCACGATTTTCTGGCAGACGCCACTGACGCACGGGCCGGGCATCGTGGAGAAGCTGCTCGACACGGGATGGCCGACCGACAGCGTCATCAACATCAACTTCCCGCCGCGGCCCCCGCAGGAGGTCACCGGCATCGCGGTGACGCGGCAGGGGCGCCGCGATCAGGCGTTACTGAACATCGACAAGCGCAACGATCCCTGGGGTACGCCCTACTTCTGGTTCGGCTTCGAGCGGCCGCCGTCGAAGATCGTCAAGGGCACCGACCTCGGCGCCATCGACGAAGGGCTCATCTCCATCACGCCGCTGTGCCTCAACCTGACGGACGATCCGACGCGCGAGGCGCTGCAGGCGGCCTTCCCGTCCAACAATGTCGGCGCTGCCGGCAAGGGCAGCCGGCGCGTCTAGCCGCCATCGCTCCGCCGCCATGTTGTCGCGGCGACGTCCTCATCGCAGCACAATCGCAACGTACCTCTGAGGGCGCTCGAGGCGGTCGCGAGTCCGGCAGGCGTCTCTGCAACCTGGGCAAAGCGAACTGACTATCTCTTGCGCAATTCTGCCGCCCGTTAAGGCCTTCTTAACCCCTTAACGGTTAATCAAAGGTTGGCAGTAAAGGTGCGTATCATGATGCGTTTTAGGCATTCGACTCGCGGCGCACGCGCCGTCCTCCTCCCCGCCAACTGCGCAGCCGTCGTGCTCGTCGCCGCCCTCGCCGGCGGATGCAGCGCTTCCGTCAGCCGCTTCGATCTTCCGGGCTTCAGCCTCACCGACGACAAGAAGGACCAGACGTCGTCCGTGCGGACGGCGGATGCGGGCGACCGCGGTCCCAACTATCTCGGCAACGATGGCCGCCCCGGCCAATACGGCTCGGCTTACGATGCGCCGCGCTCCAACTCCGACAGCCAGGTAGCGGTCGCGAACCTTCCCGACCCGCCGCCGTCCTCGCCCAACTACGGGCAGCGCGGGCAGTACGATCAGCGCAGCCAGCCGCCGTATGACCAGCGTGGCCAGCAGCCGTACGACCAGCGCAGCCAGCAGCCCTACGACCAGCGCAATTCGCAAGGCTACAATCCGCCTCCGCCCGCCCGCACAGCGCTGCGCAAGGGCGAAAGCATCGACGTGCAGCCGGGCGACACGCTCTACAAGCTGTCGCGCCGCCATCATGTCTCGGTCGCCGAGCTCATGGACGTGAACGGCCTCAGCAACCCGAGCCTGCAGCCGGGGCAGAAGATCTATCTGCCCGAGGGCTACGCCGCGCGCCATGACGAGCCGCGCCAGGTTGCGAGCGTGCAGCCGCCGCCGGCGCCGCCCTCGGCTAGCGTCCCCTCCGACCTGCAGGCGAAGTACAGCGGCTCCTATACCGTGCGCCAGGGCGAGTCCGTTTATGGCATCTCGCGCACCTACGGCGTGACCGTCGCCGAGCTGCAGCTCGCCAACGGCATCACCGATCCGCGCGGCGTGCGTACCGGCACGGTGCTCAAGGTTCCGGGCGGCTCGCAGTCTGCGCCGCCCCCGCCGTCGTCCGATGTCGCCGATGCGTCCCCGCCGCCCGGCGGCACGTCGCAGGACCCGACCGTCATCAACCGCCGCGACACGCGCATGGCGTCCCGCAGCGACGATGTCTCGACCACTGGCACGATTGCCCCGGCGCAGGCTCCGCGCGGAAGCGTGGCGAGCGACAAGCTGCGCTGGCCCGTCAACGGCAAGATCATCACCGGATTCGGCCAGCGCAACGACGGCACCCATAACGACGGCATCAACCTGTCGGTCCCGCAGGGCACCGCGGTGCACGCAGCCGAGAGCGGCGTCGTCGCCTACGCCGGCTCCGAGCTCAAGGGCTATGGCAACCTCGTGCTCCTGCGCCATGACAACGGCTGGGTGACGGCGTACGCGCACAACGACGAGTTGATGGTGAAGCGTGGCGACAAGGTGCAGCGCGGCCAGGTGATCGCTAAGGCTGGCCGCACGGGCTCCGTCGACCAGCCGCAAGTGCACTTCGAACTGCGGCAAGGGTCCAAGCCCGTCGATCCGGTGCCGTTCCTCGAGCGGCTGTAGGACAGGGAGGGCTCGCCGGTGTCGGACAAGAGATCTGATGCTGGTCCCGGCTCGCACGACGAGCGCTCAGTCGCGCCCGAAGGCTTTGCGCAGCTCATCCTTGGCGCGCTCCAGCAGGCGCTTGCGCTTTGCCGGCAGGGTCTTTCCCGCGCGGTTGACGTAGAAAGTCAGCATGGACATGGCCGAGCGATAGGGCTCGGACTTGTGCCGGCGACTGCGCTCAGCCGAGCGTTTGAGGGAGGCGGCGATCGCCTTGGGGTCGTCCTTGCTGAAGACGCACGCTTCGAGATCGAGTGCGTCGCTCTTCCGGGTCACAGCCTGCGACCACTTCTTCTTCGCGGCAGCCCCGGAACCGCGCTTGTGCGTCTGAGCCTTGCTCGCCGTCGGGCGGCGCTTTCGCTTGCTCATCGCGAAACCTCCGCCAACGCAACGTGACGGGCGCGGGAAGGTTGCGCCCTTAACCCCGTACCCTCACGGCTCCAATCGCTTGCCGAGCCGGCCCGCGAGCGCCTGCGTGAACTGCCAGGCGACGCGGCCCGAGCGCGCGCCGCGGCCGATGCTCCACTCCAGCGCCTCGCGTACGAGCTCCTCGTCCTTGATCTTCAGGCGATAGTGCGCCGCATAGCCGCGCACCATGTCGAGGAAGGCGTCCTGGCTGCAGTTGTGGAAGCCGAGCCAGAGGCCGAACCGGTCCGACAGCGAGACCTTCTCCTCCACCGCCTCCGACGGGTTGATCGCGGTCGAACGCTCGTTCTCGACCATCTCGCGCGGCATCAGGTGGCGCCGGTTGGAAGTGGCGTAGAAGATGACGTTCTCAGGTCGTCCCTCGATGCCGCCTTCGAGCACCGCCTTCAAGGATTTGTAGCTCGTGTCCTCCTTGTCGAAGGAGAGGTCGTCGCAGAAGACGATGAAGCGGTGGGGGCTCTTGCGCAGGAGAGAAAGGCAGCGCGGCAGCGAGCCGATGTCCTCGCGATGGATCTCGACGAGCTTCAGATCGCTTCCTTGCGCCCGCAGCTCCTTTTGCAGGCGTGCGCGCACGTCGGCATGCACCGCCTTGACGAGGGACGATTTGCCCATGCCGCGCGCGCCCCAGAGCAGCGCGTTGTTGGCTGGAAGGCGGCAGGCAAAGCGCTCGGTATTTTCGGCAAGCTGCGGGACCACGGCCTCGAGGTCCTTCAGGAGCTCGAGCGAAACGCGGTTTACCTGACCGACGGGCTCGAAGCCTTCGCGCTCGGGCTGCCAGATGAACGCCTCGGCCGCGTCGAAATCGGGCTCGGCTGGGGCAGGGGCCGCCAGCCTTTCCAGTGCGGCAGCGAGGCGCTCGAGCCGCGCGAAGAGGGCCGTTTCATCGTTCATTATGGGTCTCGCAAATGACTGCTGCGCCAGCGATTTTGCTTGTTTCCGTCGGGCGTAGGCTTCTATAGCGCGAGCAGCGGCGAAGTCACTCGGCTTGTGCTGGATTTCTCGCGCCGTCGACAGTTGCAAAGCTAGCGCTCAGCACTATAGTCACGGCACTTTTCAGGCAGGAGAGGCGCTGGAGGGCTGCGCTCGCGCAGGTTAACCTTCTGTTGCCCGACATCCGCGAGGGGACGGACGAATGTTCATCACGCCGGCATACGCGCAGGCTGGAGGCGCCACCGATGCTTTCGGAGGCATCGGCGGTTTGCTGTTTCCCATGCTGCTGATGATCGTGATCTTCTACATCCTTGTCATCCGTCCCCAGCAGCAGCGCTCCAAGGACCATCGCGAGCTCGTGGGCAAGGTACGTCGCGGCGACACCGTGATCACCTCGGGCGGCTTCGTCGGCAAGGTCACCAAGGCCGCCGACAACTCCGACGAGGTCGAGGTCGAGCTGTCCGACAACATGCGCGTGCGCGTGTTGAAATCGACGCTCATGGACGTGCGCGCCAAGGGCGAGACGGTCAAAGAGGCAACCTAAGCCCCGATCCAGGAATCGGACGCAACCCCAAGAGAAAATCGTCGCGATGCTGCACTTCGACCGCTGGAAAATCGTCCTAATCGTGCTGACGTGCCTTGCCGGCGTCGTCTTCACGCTACCGAACTTCTTCTCGAAAGAGACGGTGGACAGCTGGCCGCGATGGGTGCCCCACCGCCAGCTCCCGCTCGGCCTCGACCTGCGCGGTGGCGCGCACCTTCTCCTGGCCATGGACACCAACGAGCTGGAGAAGGACTGGCTCACGACGCTGCGCGATGACGCCCGCAAGCAATTGCGCGAGGCCAAGATCGGTTTCAGCGGCCTCAGCATCGCCGGCAACTCGGTGCAGGTGAAGGTCTCCAAGCCCGAGGACATGGACAAGGCCTACGCCGCCTTGAAGAAGCTCATCCAGCCTATCGGCAACGCCATCCTCGGCACCGGCGGCAACGACATCTCGGTCGAGCAGACGCCGCCCGACGTGATCACGCTGCGCCCGACCGAGCAGGGACTGCAGCACCGCGTATCGAACGCGGCGAGTGCGGCGATCGAGACAGTCAACCGCCGCGTCAACGCCATGGGCACGGCGGAGTCGACCGTGGTGCGCCAGGGCAGCGACCGCATCCTCGTGCAGTTCCCCGGCCTGCAGGACACCAAGCAGCTCAAGGACCTCATCGGTCAGACCGCCAAGCTGACATTCCACGCCGTGCACCCGACGGTGTCGGCGGAGGAAGCCAAGCAGTCGCGCGCGCCGATCGGCTACAAGGTCTATCCGTCGGGCGAGGGCGAGGCCGGCCGCTCCTACGTGCTGCAGGAGACGCCGGTTGTCTCCGGCGAGGATCTCGTCGACGCGCAGCCGGGCTTTGACTCGCGCACCAACGAGCCGATCATCACATTCCGCTTCAACCAGTCGGGCGCGCGCAAGTTCGCCAACTTCACCAAGGACAACGTCGGCTCGCCGTTCGCCATCGTGCTCGACGACAAGGTGCTCTCGGCCCCCGTCGTGCGCGAGCCGATCCTTGGCGGATCGGGCCAGATCTCGGGCAGCTTCACCGTCGATTCCGCAACGACGCTCGCGGTGCAGCTCCGCTCCGGCGCGCTGCCGACCAAGCTTACCATCGTGGAAGAGCGCACCGTCGGGCCGTCGCTCGGGGCCGATTCCATCGCGGCCGGCAAGCTCGCGGGGCTCATCGGGTGCCTACTGACCGGAATTCTGACGATCGTTGCCTACGGGACGTTCGGCATCTTCGCGGTGATCGGCCTGCTCGTGCACGGCTTCCTGATCGTTGGCGCGATGACCATCATCGGTACGACGCTCACGCTGCCCGGCATCGCCGGCTTCGTGCTGACCATCGGCATGGCGGTGGACGCCAACGTGCTCATCTACGAGCGCATCCGCGAGGAGCTGCGGACGGGCAAGACGCCCATCGCGGCCATCGAGCAGGGCTTCCAGCGCGCGTTCATCACCATCTTCGACAGCCAGCTCACGACACTTGCTGCCGCGGTCATCATGTTCTGGCTCGGCTCGGGCCCGATCCGCGGCTTCGCCGTGACACTCACCATCGGCATCCTGACGTCCGTGTTCTCGGCGGTCACCGTGACCCGGCTCCTCGTCGTCCTGTGGCTCCAAGCGCAAAAGGGCAAGGGCCGTATCGTCGAAGTGCCGGTCTAGAGAGGCAGCAATGTTTTTCCTCGTTCCCAACTTCAAGGGCTTCGACTTCTTCCCGCATGACTTGCGGCTGCCCTTCATGCGTTACAAGGGCATCTGCATCACGCTGTCGCTCATTTTCATGGCGGCGTCGCTCGGCCTCTATTTCACGCGCGGGCTCAACTACGGCGTCGACTTCAAGGGCGGCTCGCTCATCGAGGTGCAGTCGAAGAACGGCCCCGCCGATCTCCACGAGATCCGCGGCAAGCTCAACGCGCTCGGCATCGGCGCCGTTCAAATCCAGAGCTTCGGCGCCGACACGGACGTGCTTATCCGCGTTGAGCAGCAGCCGGGCGGCGAAGCCGAGCAGCAGGTGGCGATGAAGAAGGTCGTCGAGAGGCTCGGCGACGGGTTCTCGCAGCGCCGCATCGAGGTCGTCGGGCCGGCGGTGTCGAGCGAGCTGCGGCGCACCGGCATCATCGCGGTGTTCTCCTCCATCCTGGCCATCATCGTCTATGTGTGGTTCCGCTTCGAATGGCAGTTCGCTGCCGGATGCGTGGTCGCGCTGCTGCACGACGTGCTGGTGACGGTGGGATTGTTCTCACTTTTGCAGCTCGATTTCGATCTGTCGATCGTCGCCGCGCTGTTGACCATTCTCGGCTATTCGGTGAACGATAGCGTCGTCGTGTCCGACCGCATCCGCGAGAATTTGCGGAAGTACAAGCGCATGGATTTGAACGAGCTTCTGAACGTCTCGATTAACGAGACGCTCTCGCGCACCATCCTCACCGGCATGACGGCGATCGCCGGCATTTTGGCGCTTCTGATCTTCGGCGGCGAGGTCATCCGCAACTTCTCCTTTGCCATGCTGTTCGGCATCGTCATCGGCACCTATTCCTCGATCTTCATTGCCGCACCGCTGCTGGACTACCTCGGCGTCAGGCGCGATACCGTCGGACACGCGGTGAAGGCGAAGGAAGCAGCTCCCGCAAAGGCCAAGACCTAGCCGCGGCGGCAGCGCGAGGAGAGGCGATGCCCCCGGCTCCCGCCCACTACCCGCAACGCGCGCCGATCGACGCCTACGGCAACGGCGGCTTCCGCTTCGCGGGCATGAGCCACCGCGGCTCGGTGATGATCCTGCCGAGCGGTATCTATGCCTGGGGCGTCAAGACCATCGATGACGTGACGGCTGAGACGTGCGCGGCGTTCTTGCGCGAGATCAAGCCGCCGGGGTTCGTGCTGTTCGGCGCCGGGCCCTCGCACGCGCTTCCTTCAGCAGAAGTGCGTAAGCTCTTTGCCGAGGCGCGCATCGGGCTCGAGCCAATGAGCACGGGCGCCGCTGCCCGTACGTTCAACGTGCTGCTGGCGGAAGGGCGCGACGTGAGCGCCGGCCTCATTGCGGTGGAATGACGTGGTGGCCCTATGGCGGAGCCGAGCGATCGCGAGCTTGCTACCGACGCCGCGGTCGAGGACGCGGCCCGCGCCAACGCGCTCGACCGCTACCTAGCCGCTCGTCTCGCCCCGCGCGCGGCGCGCCGCGACCTGATCGCGCTCGCCGCTTTCGTGGGCGATACCGCGCGCATCGCCGCCACGGCGAGCGAGCCGTTGATCGCCGAGATCCGCCTGCAGTGGTGGCGCGACGTGCTGGAGCCGGGTCCCGCCGAGGGCGAGGCCACTGGCAATCCGATCGCGGACGCCCTGCGGGAGGCGATTGCGCGCCATGGTTTACCGGCAGGGCCATTCGCGAAGCTGCTCGACGCCCGCTCGCGCGCGCTAGATCCGGAATTCGGCGTGAGCGGCGCGGCGCTGGATCAGCATCTCGATGAGACCGATGGCGCGGCCTTCCGCCTCGCCGCACGCATCCTGGGCGTGCCTCCCGGCGAAGCGGCCGACAAACTGCTCTTCGCCGCAGGCCAATCCTATGGGCGCGTTCAGCTCCTGCGCACCGTTCCGCTCATGCTCGAGGCGCGCCAACGCTCTCCGCGAGCGCATCTGGTTAATGATTGGGCAGAGCTTGCGCCGGCGATCCTCGACGGTGCGAGAGGCTCGCTGCAGCAAGTGCGCCGGAGCTCGCGCGCTGCCCCGGAGAGCGCCAACGCCGCAATCCTCCCCACCGCCCTCGTGGAGCCCTATTTGGCAGCTTTGGAGAGGCTGGGACCGGGGATCGTTCGCGAGCGTGCCGACATCTCGCCGCTGACGCGCGTGTGGCGTCTGTGGCGGGCAAGCATTCGCGGCACAATCTGAGCGACGCGGCGAGACGGAGGTAAGGCATGATCCGATCGAGCGGTCGGCTGCTGGCGCTGGGCGTGCTCGCGTTCGCGCTCGCGGCGTCTGCCGCGGGTCAGACCGATCCCGCAGCTCCATCTCCTCCGTCTTCCCCCGCGCCTGCGACGAGCCCCACCGATCCCGCGTCTCCAGCGCAGCCGCTGCCGCCGGCCGAGCCCACTCCGGTCATTCCGCTGCAGGTGCCGGAGATCTCCTGGCAGGTCGAGAATTCGTTCCGCTTCTTCACCGACGCAGCCGACACTGAGGTGCATCGTGCGACCTACCTCGCGCTCACGCCCCAGCAGCAGTTGGGGCATCCCGTGCTCGCCGCCGAGCAGGCGCTGAGCCGCCGCCACGAGGACGGCTGGGCGGAGAGCATGTTCCGCAACACCTGCTGGGACGTGCGCACGAACCGCTTCGTCTGCCCCAATGGCAAGGATTACATCAATCCGAAATCGCACCGCGTGATCGCGCGCATCGACAACGTCGACGAGGCTGTGGGTCTGAGCTGCACGTGGCTCACCGCTCCCCACGGTGGCGAGGAGCTGCGCGGCAAGGTCGTGACGCAGCCCTGCAACGAGCAGGTGAAGCTCGATGTGCCCTATCCCGCCGGGCTCACCATCGAGGTGGAGATCGGGGGCCGTACGGTCGCGACCGAGGACATTCGTGTCCGCGATCTCCTCATCGTCGGCATGGGTGACAGCTTCGCCTCGGGCGAAGGCAATCCGGACGTGCCGGTGCACTTCTCGCGCGAGCGCTCGGCGAGCTACGGCAAGCGCGCCAAGGAAGGGCTCGATCTCACGGGTTATCCGGCCCGCGTGGGGCCCTGGCAGCAGATCGGCGACAAGGACTTCATCGAGGAGAATGCGCGCTGGGGCGATCAGGCGTGCCACCGCTCGCTTTATTCACATCAGTTGCGCGCGGCCCTCCAGCTCGGGATCGAGGACCCGCACCGCGCCGTCACCTACGTCGGCGTCGCCTGCTCGGGCTCGGAGGTCACCTTCGGCCTGTTCCTGCGCTACACCGGCAACGAGTGGGTGCCCAATCCGCCCGACCTGTCGCAGATTTCGCTCATTGCGTCCGCCCAGTGCGGCCTGCACGAAGCGCCGATACAGGATCTGCCCGAGGCTTATCACATGAATGGGACCATCCCCGAGCTGCAGGGAGGTCTCGTGCTGAGGAAGTGCGATCCGATCAACGCGCGCAAGATCGATCTCATGTTTGTCTCCGTTGGCGGCAACGACGTGGGCTTCTCGCGGCTCCTCGCCAACTCGGTGCTGTCGGATGAATCGATCCTGCGCAAGCTCGGCGGCTGGTTCGGCCAGGTGCACGGCCTCACCGCGGCAAGCGCCCAGCTCGATGCGCTCATCTTGCGCTACAAGTCGCTCAACCGCGCCATCCACTATCTCCTGCACATCCCGTGGGAGGAATCCGATCGCGTCATCCTCACTGCCTATCCGGAGCTCGCGCTGCTCGGCGATGGCAGCGAAGTCTGTCCCGACGGGCGGGCGGGCATGGATGTGCTGCCCGATTTCCAGCTCACCGAGGCGAAGGTGCGTGTCGGCACCTGGGTGGCGGACAAGCTCAATCACGCCATGGCGGATGCCGCCGAGCAGTATCACTGGACGTATGTGTCGTCGCACCGCCGCGCCTTCATCGGCCGCGGCATCTGCGCTGGCAGCACCCACGACGGTGGCGACATCGCCGACGAATTGCGCCTGCCGCGCAAGACGGAGGAAGGCTGGCGTCCATACAACCCGGCTGACTTCCGCGCGTATGCATCGCGCCAACGCTGGTTCCGAACGCCCAACGACGCGTTCATGACGGCGAACTTCCACGTCGCCTCGACGCTGCTCTTGAAAGTCTTGAAGCTCAACGCGCTGTCGTGGTTCCAGCTCGTGCTGGCCGCGACCTATTCGGGCGCCTTCCACCCCACCGCCGAAGGGCAGGCGGCGATCGCCGACGCCGTCGTCGACAAGGCGCGCTCCGTGCTCAAGAAGTACGCTGCGCCCGAGCGCTCGCGCGCAGGCGTCGAAGAGCCGACGACCCACGCCGCCGGTTATCCCGTCGAGTAGTAGCGCTAGCGTTACTCCGCAGCGGCTGAAGGCGCGGTCGCACGCCCGAGCCAAGTCTCGATGTCGGCGAGTGCGCGCATCGACACCGCGCGGCGCTTCGCGCGCGTCTTGTCCTTGCCCTTGATGCGCTTGCCGGAGCCGTCACGCTCGAGCGCGGGCGCCGGCGGCAGGAGCCCATAGTTGATGTTCATCGGCTGGAATGAGCGTGCCCGCGGCTCCGCCGCATCGCCTTCCTCGACGAGGATGTGCCCGCCGGTGATGTGTCCGATGAGCGCACCGAGCGCCGTTGTTGCCGGCGGTGGCGCGCACGCGATCCCCTGTCGCTCGGCCGCGGCGAGCCGGCCCGCGAGCAGCCCGATCGCCGCGCTCTCGACGTAGCCTTCGACGCCCGTGATCTGGCCGGCAAAGCGCAGCCGAGGCTCGGCGCGCAAGCGCAGCGTCCGATCGAGCAGCTTGGGGCTGTTGAGGAA